>JBILUU010000298.1:0-4032 GCA_044370815.1 Bacteroidia bacterium | reverse complement strand
GCGCTATCGATGTTTAAGAAGGGCGATACTACAACGGTTAAGGCCCTCCGGGGGAATGATCTGATTGAGGGCGAAGTTACCTTTTAATCAAAGTTTCAAACAAACATTTTTAGGTTCCGTAAAAAAGCGCAGCGCCTCGAATCCGCCTTCACGACCAACACCTGAATGCTTGATGCCTCCAAACGGAGTCCTTAAATCTCTTACCAGCCAACAATTAATCCATACAATTCCCGCTTGAATCAACGAAGCCATTCGATGGGCTCTTCGCAAATCCTGCGTCCACACGCTACTTGAAAGTCCGTAGCTTACGCTATTGGCCATTTTCAATACCTCTTCCTCAGTTTCAAAAGGTGTTATCGTTACAACCGGTCCAAAAATTTCTTCTTGATTGGTTCTGCAGTCATACGTTAAGCCTTCAATAACGGTTGGTTGAATATACCACCCATGTTGCAGCTCTCCTTCCATTTTTACTGCACTGCCACCACATAAAATTTTACCACCTTCTTCTTTTGCTAATTCAATGTATGACAATATTTTTTCGAAATGTTGCTTCGAAACAATCGCTCCCATTTTAGTTTGTTCGTCAAGTGGGTTGCCAACTTGCATTTTAGATACCTTTGCTATAAAGGCAGCTTTAAATTTTTCGTAGATGCTTTTTTCAACAAATATGCGTGATCCGCATAAGCATATTTGTCCTTGATTGGCAAATGAAGAACGCAAGGTAGTGGTAATCATATCATCAAAATCACAATCAGCAAAAATGATGTTAGGGTTTTTTCCTCCCAACTCTAACGAAAGTTTTTTAAACATTGGTGCTGCAACTTGAGCAATGGCTGCACCTGTTTTAGTTCCGCCCGTAAAGGAAATGGCATGGATATGCGGATGAGCAACAATACTCATCCCTGTTTTAGGTCCGTTTCCATGCACAATATTGAGCACTCCGGCAGGCATCCCTGCTTCTATGCAAATCTTACTTAGTAAAAAGGCAGTCATGGGAGTAACTTCCGATGGCTTTGCTACCACGCAGTTTCCTGCAGCAATGGCCGGGGCAATTTTCCAGGTAAACAAGTACAATGGCAAATTCCAAGGAGAGATACATCCAACCACGCCAATTGGCTGCCTCAAGGTGTAGTTAAGGTAGCTATCCTCCATTTGATGGGCCTCCGAACTAAATTGTGTAATGGCCTGAGCATAAAATCGGAAGTTGCTGGCAGCCCTTGGTATATCCATCATTCTTGCTAATGCAATGGGTTTGCCATTGTCAATACTTTCGGCCTGTGCCAACATCTCTAAATGCTCCTCAATGAGATCAGCCACGCGCATCATGATTTTAAATTTTTCCTCTACAGATGTTTTGCTCCAACTTGGAAAGGCAGCAGCAGCAGATGCGTAGGCAAGTGCCACATCTTGCTCATCTGAGTCAGGGATAAGAGAGTAAACCATTCCGGTTGCAGGATTATAGTTGTCCAAATATTTCCCGCTAACGGGTGGGTTGAGTTGTCCGTTGATATAATTGCTGATTGTTTGCATGAACTATTTTTGTGGTGTAAATGTAGGAGATTGATTTCAATTGGAAAAAATATGAGGAATGTTGGCATAACATCAACATTTCTTAAACCCAAATTGAGCAATAGGAGATTTGGAAAATCGAACTACTTGATTTAGTTGGATTATACCAAAAACAAATAAAATGTGGTCCAATCTTTAAAATTAAATTTTGAGCCCAATACATATTTTCATTTGGTATTAAGCTGAATCACTCCTTAAACATGCGGAATGATTTTTTGTTAAATACCTTAAAATGGTCTTGTTGAATTGATTATTGCTTATTTTAGCAATCTATTTTGAAAAACACAACAACATACGGATGGAAGTTGATCATGGTAATGGCTATGTTATGCCTTTCCGTGTCTGCCGCATGGGCGCAATTTTATTACGGTACACAAATGGATTTTGGGAAAAACAGAATTCAGTTTGTGCCCTATAAATGGGAGTATTTTCGTTTTGAAAAGTTTGATACCTATTTTTATAAAAACGGACGCGAGCTGGCTGCCTATGTCTCTGAATCTGCCACAAAAAACTTAAAGGAAATAGAGGAGTTTTACGATTATCAATTAGAATCTCGAATTCAATTCGTAGTTTACAATAAGCAATCTGATTTTAGATTAAGTAATATTGGTTTGAGCACCGATCCTACATTTAATTTGGGTGGAAGTAATAAGCTTGCTGGCTCCAAAATTATTATCTTCAACGATGGCAATCATGTGGAGCTCGAAAAACAAATTCGTGCAGGACTAGCTGAAGTGCTTTTCAATCAAATGCTGTATGGAGGCAACTGGAAGGATGTAATCAAAAACTCTGCATTGCTTAGTTTGCCCGAATGGTACACCAAGGGCTTATTTGCATATATCGCTAGTAATTGGAACAAGGATATCGAGAACATAGTGAAAGATGCCTTCTTGACCAACAAATTTAAAAATATCAATCGCTTATCGGGCAAGGATGCAGAGCATGCTGGGCACGCAATGTGGCGATATATAGCTGAATCTTATGGTACGGCAGTAATACCAAATATCATATATATGACCAAAGTGAGCCACAACATCGAAAGTGGATTCTCATTTGTGCTGGGCCTCTCACTCAAGACACTGGATATGGATTACAAATCATACTACCAAAATAAATATACTGATAATCCCTCCATTGAACCCATTCCATTCTACCACGAGGCATTATTGAAGAAAACGAATAAACATCGCACTTATAGTCAGTTCAAACTAAGTCCTGATGGTAAATATGCTGCTTTTGTTACCAATGAAATGGGACAGTTGAAATTGTTTTTATATGATATCGAAAGAAAAAAATTAAAAAGAATTTACAAAGCAGAGAAGAAACTCGACCGTGTAAACGACTACTCATATCCCGTTATTGCTTGGCATCCATCGTCAAAGTTATTGACCTACGTTTACGAAAAGAAAGGAGAAGTGAACTTAAATTACTTTAATATAGAAACAAAAAAAGTAGAGAAGAGACCACCGCTCTATAACTTCGAAAAAATTCTTGACTTTAGTTACGCTGAAGATGGTAAAACACTTGTTTTTAGTGCTGTACAGAAAGGACAAACAGATATTTTTGTATATAACCTAACTTCAAATTTCACAGAGCAAATCACGAAAGATTTGTATGATGATTTGAGTCCACGCTTTATTTCTGGCGGTCGCCAAATTATTTTTGCTTCAAACCGTGTTGATGATACGCTGAGGATGGATGGAAAAACATTGTATCAAAAACTTAGCAAGAAAAACGATTTATTTCTTTACGATCATCAAAATAAATCAAAGCTATTGCGCAGAGTTACTATGACTCCTGATATTGATGAAAGTTCGCCTTATCCTTACGGAAAAAACTATATTACCTATTTGGGTGAAAGAGATTTTGTTACCCAACGATTTGTGGGACGCTTCGATAGCGCTGTGAGCTATGTTGATACGACAGAACATTATCGATATTTTACGATTACAAAGCAAGCCGGACTCAACTCAAGAAGTGTTTTAATGCACGATGTAAATCCAAAATCAAACAAGGTTTCAGAGTTGTTTTTTTATAAGGGCAGGTATTGCCTGTTAATCACTGAGCTAAAAGCATTTGATGAGGTGTCAAGTTTGAAAGATGGCACTAAGAAGCCTGAAAGTTCATCCAAGAATGATGAAAAGAAGCCTGAAGCTATTACTCCTTTGGCATCCATCAAAGTAATTGAGGCTATTAAAATTCCGGATAACAGATTACAACCAAATTTCTTGGCTAAAGGAGCCATCGATTTCAACAACTATATTTTTGATAGCGAAAAGAAAGACACGCTTAAATCTGTATCAAAGAAAATGCCTGACACGCTCAGCATGAAAAGTTTTGAATCTGCAAAAATAGGGACAGGTATAACCGAAGAGACTTTTGTTATACCCAAGCAAAGAAATTATTTGAGAACTTATTCGATCGATCAGTTGGTAACACAATTTGACAATACATTTTTAAATA
>JBILUU010000297.1:0-4047 GCA_044370815.1 Bacteroidia bacterium | reverse complement strand
ATATTGCCGAAAAAAAAGCCGATAATTTTGCAGCGAGC
Organism: Bacteroidia bacterium; assembly: GCA_044370815.1. GTDB lineage: Bacteria > Bacteroidota > Bacteroidia > UBA4408 > UBA4408 > CAIKXD01. The sequence goes on along the minus strand of JBILUU010000297.1, from coordinate 4,009 downwards.
ATGCCAGCATCAGTTTATCAATTGTTGTATGATGCAGCTTGTAATAGGATATATGTTGGCAGTGGAGTTGGCGCGGTTCATGTAATTGATTTGAATGAAAAAAAGGAAATTAAAAATTTGATGCTGCATCCTAACGCTGCTATATTTGATTTGCTGAAAGTGGAAAAACATCAGCTAATTATTTCGGCTGCCGCTGATGGAACTATTGCTGCTATTGATGTAGATAGTTTTCAGTTGATTTCAAAAAATAAATTATGCGAGCAAAAAATAAGGAGTTTATGTTTTATTGAAAGTTTACAGGTATTGCTTGCAGCAAGTGGCGATGGTTATATTAGGGCGCTTGAATTGCCTACTTTAAAAGTGGTGAATGAGTTTTACGCACATGATTTATCTGCCAACAAAGTAATCAAACATCCTTCAAAAGATATCATTTTAAGTGGTGGCCGAGATGCGCATTTAAACATTATGGAATGGCCATCCTGTAAAATAATGGAGAAAATTCCAGCGCATAACTTTGCGATTTATGATATTGCATTTCATCCCGAAAATAGCTTATTTGCAACAGCTTCAAGGGATAAGAATATTAAAATATGGGATGCCAATAGTTTGCAATTTTTGTATAGAATTGATAAAGAAAAAAATGAAGGACATATCAATTCAGTAAACAAATTATTATGGTCGAAGTATGAAAATACGCTTGTCTCTGTAGGTGATGACAGAAGTATAATGGGATGGCAAATTAAAATGGAGCTGTCATGAATCAGCAACTTGAAAAAGATAAATATGTGAATGACGATGCTTTTATGGCCTACTTAGAAAGCATGATGCCTGAAAGTAAAAAGAAAAAGATTGCTCAGGTTTTACCTTTTCGCACCCGGCATGTGGTAACTGTTATTGAAAATGTGCTCGACTCTAATAATACCAATGCTATTTTAAGAACATCTGAAGCATTAGGCATACAGGAAGCGCATCTCGTTTACGGAAATATCAAATACATTCCTCAAAAAAGTGTTTCAAAAGGTGCACACTTGTGGATGGATACGTTTAAATATGGCAATGAGTTTGAAGACAACGCCATCAATTGTATTCATTTTTTAAAGAGCAAAGGTTATCAATTGGTAGTAACAAGTCCCGATGCAAAAAATACCATCGATGATATTGATATTGACAAACCTATGGCAGTTTGTTTTGGTCAAGAAAGTAAGGGTGTAAGCAATACATTTTTATCGCATGCAGATATTGCTGTAAGCTTGCCGCAATATGGCTTTACTGATAGTTATAATGTAGCTGTGGCGGCCGGTATGACCTTGTTGCCGCTGCTCGAAAAAGTTAGAAAGTCAAACCTGCATTGGCAATTGACAGATGCCGACAAAAAGCTGATTTACAAAACATGGTTAATGCAATATCACGAACCGGTGGAGGCGCACTTTAAGCGCTATCAAATGAGCAAATAATATCATTACTTATGATAAATTAGTCCGTGATTTTTAGGTATAAATCAGCTTAAATTTTTACTCCCTGATGTTTAAATTCTTCCGACTGCTCTATGGCATGCATGACCTGTGCTAAAATTACATCGGCATCATCATTAAAATTGATATCGAGCGCTGCTTTAAATTTTACCTCAAGCGTAACACCTTTCTTTTTAAGGAATAATCCTTTTTTATCGAACGCTCTTCTAAATCCGTTGATTGTTACCGGCACAACCACAGGTTGATATTTTTTTATAATGTGAGCAGTACCGCGCCTACCGGGCGCAAACGCTTTGGTTGTTCCTTGCGGGAAAGTAATTACCCAACCATGATCGAGTGCATCTCCGATATTGCTGATGTCGTTCATATCAACCTGTCGGTTTACATCCTGTCCGTTTGCACGCCATGTTCTTTTAATTGAAACAGATCCGGCATAGGCAAATATTTTTGGAATGAGCCCACTCTTCATAGTTTCTTCAGCAGCTACAAAGTAGGTATCAATTTTTGGGTTTAACAAGTAAATAGGGTTTTTAATTTTATCCTTAAAATTCCACTTGTTGCTGCTGAAAATATGCATGAGCGTAATAACATCAGCAAAATAAGTTTGATGGTTGCTCACAAATAAAACTTTATTGGTAGGCAAATTTTTAAGGTGCTCCATTCCACTTATTTTGGTTTTATTAATCCAGTTTAAACGTGGGAAGGTAAGTAAACCAATGAATGAGATGAGCACTTTTTTTAAAGGCACAACATGCCCAAAAATGTCTCTTTTCAGGATTTTGAATTTGTTGCGCTTTTTATGTGTGGCTGTTGCAGAAATAACTGTGGCGTATTAAAAAATAAGAGTTCAAAGTTAATTGAATATTTCCACAGATTCACAGATTTTTTTTAACGCAAAGTAGGCGCAGAGAATTATAAACAAGAAAAATTAAATAATTAAAATAAAGCAAAGCGAAGGCCATTCACCATTCAACCATTCACAATTCAACCATTCACCATTCACAATTAAAAAATTCACAATTCACAATTCAAAAATTCACAATTCAAAAATTCACAATTCAAAAATTCACAATTCAAAAATTCACAATTCACAATTGAAAGGGGGGCCATCAGCTCATCAGCTAATTCAAATTGGCAAATTAAAAATCACTAATGTATTACACAAGATGAAAAAAAATGCAGGTCTGTAAGCCGGGTTCTGTCTATAAGTTGCCTTATAGTTCTATCATTTATCTGCGATGTTAATCACTCAACACCTGAATCAACCTACCCTCCACAGCTTATTTTGCAATAATTAAAGCGGGCAGCTTTAAGGTGCAAGCACCAACTGTGGTTTATTTGGTCTTTCAACCCATAAGGTTTGCCATGCGGCACAGTCACCTGTGTTCCGGTGGTCTCTTACACCACCATTTCACCCTTACCTCAATTGCTTGAGGCGGTTTGTTTTCTGTTGCACTGTCTGTATCACAAGGTTATGGCCTTGCAATCCTTCCTGTTAGGAAGTATGGTGCCCTATGTTGCCCGGACTTTCCTCCCTTTGCAAGCAAAAGGCGATAGAACGACCTGCGTTACAAAAGTAGGATTAAAATTGGAAATGATGGATTAATTCTTGTCAATCCTTGATTGCAAATAAACACGCACTGCATTTTCAATATCTGCTGCAAGGTTTAATTGTTGATGCTTTACAAATGCAATACCGCTTACCTTCTCGTAAAGCTCAATGTAGCGGTCAGAAATTTCAGCAACCCATTCAGTGTTCATCTCTGGTATTTGTTGTCCTTCTTTGCCTTGAAAATCATTGGCAATAAGCCATTCACGCACAAATTCCTTGGATAACTGTTTCTGTTTTTCATTTTTTTGTTGACGTTCCTCGTAGCCATCTTTAATAAAATATCTTGAGCTATCGGGCGTGTGTATTTCGTCAATAAGATAAATTTTTCCTTGATAATTTCCAAACTCGTATTTGGTATCAACCAGTATCAAACCCCTTGAATCGGCCATAGCAGTGCCCCTTTCAAATAGTTTTAATGCGCAATCTTCCAACTGTTTGTATTCATTTTCAGAAACTATTCCTTGCGCAATAATTTGCTCTCGTGATATATCTTCATCATGTCCTGCCGATGCCTTTGTTGTAGGGGTAATGATAGGATGTGGGAGTTTATCATTTTCTTTCAAACCTTCGGGCAATTCAACCCCGCACAATAGGCGTTTGCCGGCCTTGTACTCGCGTGCTGCATGACCAGCCAAATAACCTCTTACCACCATTTCAACCTTGTAAGGTTGACAGTGATGTCCTATACTTACCATAGGATGAGGCGTAGCAATGAGCCAATTTGGAAGAATATCTTCGGTGGCCTTCAAAAACATAGCTGCAATTTGATTCAACACTTGTCCTTTGTAAGGAATTCCTCTAGGCAGCACCACATCAAATGCGGATATTCTGTCGGTTGCAATCATCACCAAAAGCTCATCATTAATGTTATATACATCGCGTACTTTGCCTTTGTAAAAAGATTTTTGTTTTGGGAAGTTAAAGT
>JBILUU010000027.1:0-14244 GCA_044370815.1 Bacteroidia bacterium | reverse complement strand
TCGGCAACACTGTATTAGCACCCGGAACATCTACCACACGATTGAAACCTCCCAGTCCATCGGCTACACCGCATGCGGCATTTCCGGCTTCGTATATACTGCCGTTTACGAATTTATACTGTACAAAAAGGGTTGTATCGAGGTTTAGGGTTAGTTCGTAAACTCCATTTCCAATTGCAATCATACTATCGGCAGTTGCACTAAAGCTGTTGAAAGTGCCTGCTAAAAATACACCTTGCGGAGATACGATTTGACTGCTCATGTTCACTCGGAAAGTTACATCAGCAAAAGCAGGTAACGCACAATTACTGCATTCGTTGAAGCAAACCACTGCAATGGTATCGTCTACTTCTGGTACAGAATAAAATCTGTTATACCCCCCAAAACCATCATCCACACCACATGATGCATTTCCGTTTTCGAATTGGGTTCCATTTAAAAATTTGTATTGTAAAACCACATTGGTATCAACACTAATTGTTGCAGCATAAACACCATTACCTATATCAGTCATTGGATTTGCAGTTGTATTAAAACCATTGAATGAGCCTGCAACAAAGACTCCTCCGCTGACTGATTGACTTGACATGTTCACTAAAAAAGTAATTTGGGCAGCACCTACAGGTGGCATCATCACGGTATACTCATAATTCGCACCTGAATTGGTTTCTTGCCTTAAGGTAATTAAGTCATAATCGCCCACACCCATTGTAACATCGTAGGTGGTTGTCATGATGTAATACTTGACAGTAACACCACCTACATGTGCCGGTAAAGTGGCATTTCCCACAGTGGCTTGAGGATTCGCAAAATTAACTTCTACTGCTTGAGATGTAGCCCAGTTATCGATAGTATAGCGGACGTAAACTTTTTCTTGCGCACTTTTAGCTTTTTCTAAATTTACCGTTACTTGAACGCTTGCATTTGCCAGAACAGCATTGGCAGCAGGAAGTTGGGATACAGCATTGGTGCTTGCAAAAGTAACCGGTAGGCTATCTGTTTCCATAATAATAACATTGGTAGAAGAATAACCAACGTTTTGAATACGTGTGGTGTAGTATCTTCCAACAACGGTGCTATCGGTTAAAAATGAGTTCCCAGGATCGAAAGCTGGTGTATTGCCATAAAAAACAAAAGGTGTAACCACATTCACATCGCATGTTGAATAGTTATCCCATTTGTTATAATAGTTGTCAGCTTCAATAATGAACTCATCATCAGTTGATGTTGCTTGCACTGTAACAGATGGATAACCATTAATATCGTTTGTAAATAAATAGCCCGGACCCGACCAAGCATTTACAAATTCCGCATGAAATACAAAGTTTTGAGCCATGATTTGCTTCATGTTTAAACACATTATAAATGCTATAAGCACTGTGGCTGTTGATTTTATTTTTTTTGTTGTCATTGGGTTTAATTTTTAAAGTGTCAAAATTACACTTTTGAATTTAAATTAAAAAATTTCTTCTTTAGTTGATATAACTGTCATATTAGGAAATTCAAAAACTATTTGAACATAGGAGCAACAACAAGCTCTTTAGATCCGGCCGTGTACTGATAAAACCCGCTTCCACTTTTCACGCCTAGATGTCCGGCAGTAACCATATTTACTAAAAGTGGGCAAGGTGCATATTTATCTTTTCCCAAGCCTTCATGCAACACGCGCATGATGTACAAACAAACATCTAAACCTATAAAATCTGCCAATTGTAGCGGTCCCATTGGGTGTGCCATACCCAGTTTCATTACCGTATCAATTTCGGTTACACCTGCTACACCTTCTTGTAATGAGATAATGGCTTCATTTATCATTGGCATCAAAATTCTATTTGCCACAAAGCCCGGATAATCATTGGCCTCTGTGGGAATTTTATTGAGTTGCACAGACAAATCCATGATGGCCTGTGTTGTTTCATTTGAGGTAGAGTAACCCCTGATCACTTCAACCAATTTCATCACGGGTACCGGATTCATAAAATGCATTCCGATCACCTTATCGGACCTTTTAGTTTGCGCGCCAATCTTGGTAATAGAAATACTTGAGGTGTTGCTTGCCAAAATGGTTTCAGGTTTGCAAAAACTATCAAGATCCTTGAACAGCTGAAACTTAATTTCGGGGTTTTCGGTTGCTGCTTCAACAACCAAATCAGCATTTGAAGCCCCCTCCTTGAGATTGGTGTAAGTGGTTAAATTGCCGAGTGTTTGACTTTTGGTTTCCTCAGTAATAGCTCCTTTAGAAACCATTCTTTCGAGGTTTTTAGTTATGGTAGTAATAGCCTTATCGAGTGCAACTTGTGAAATATCCACCAAGTTAACCTTAAAATTATGTTGCGCAAAAACGTGGGCAATACCATTTCCCATTGTTCCTGAGCCAATAACAGTTATATTTTTCATTTTAATTTTGTTTGTCGGTTTTAAAAGATTGCGAAAATAAATATTCTAATGATAAAATTTACATAATAATTTAAACCCTAATTTGTTTTCCTTGTTTATAACACGATTTTCAAATCTTATCCTACATCAACAAATTTAATTTTATTATTACGAACATTTGCACAAACAATTAATTAAAAACAATGAAAAACTTAACAACTATTTTATCTTTAGCCATGTCAACAATGGCGTTTGCACAAACCAATTGGAAACTTGACAATTCACACTCCAACGTAAAATTTGCTGTTGAACACCTCGCAGTGTCTGAAACAGAAGGAAATTTTAAAAGTTTTGACGGAACACTTGTTTCCAAAAATGCCGATTTTACTGATGCTGATATTACTTTTAGTGTTGATGTTAAATCAATCGATACCGACAACGAAATGCGTGATAAGCACTTACAGGGTGATGACTTTTTCAACACTGAGAAATATCCTCAAATGAAATTCAAAAGCAGTTCTTTTAAAAAGGTAAGTGGTAATAAATATATTTTAGAGGGTGATTTAACGATTAGAGACGTAACCAAAAAAGTAAAATTTGATGTCGTTTACCGAGGCACACAAAAAGACCCTTATGGCAATACCAAAGCTGGATTTAAAGCAACCGGGAGTATTAAAAGAATGGAATATGGTTTAAAGTGGAATGTGATGACCGAAGCAATTTCCGTTGTTGCTGATGAAGTAAACATAGTTGTAAATTTAGAATATGCTCAAGCTAAATAAACATTAACATTTTAACACTTAAAAAGAGAGAAAGCCGTTATTTACTAACGGCTTTCTCTCTTTTCTCCTGAACTGTAAGGTTGAACTGATCTGGTGATCGGTATTTTTTCAACCCCAATTCATATCAAACAATGCGCAATCGATAAGAACATTGGTAATTAAAGCACTTCCAATATTGGTGTCGACTGCCAGTTTTTGAATTCGTTGGTATAGTAAAGATAGGCGCAACTTGCTGGTGCTAAAAACCTACCTTTCACCTCAGCTTTTAAATCAAAATTGAGTTGCTTGGTTTCGCGAGGAGCCATTTGCCGATAATAGATATTGAGTTTGTTTCCGCTAATTTCATAATAATCAATTAACTTTTTATCCTGCAATTCTTTTAGTTGCCATGGTTGTACGCTGCAACCTGCAGGTATTCCAACAATGGCCATTGTACTGGGCAGGCCCTGCTCCGTTTTGTTTTCCAATGTAACCTTTAATCTGATTGTTTCTCCTGTTTTAACTGTTGATTTTTGATAGGCCACATTTAAATCAACTTGGCACTCACTGTGCGATGCCGGCTTTGTGGTATTCCACGAAACAGCTATGCTGTATGGGAGTGGATTGCGTGCCTCCCTATATTTCAGTTCAAGCTTATTTTTTCCTGCAGTTAAATATTTTTCAAGGCCGCTGATGACTATAGCTTCTCGTTCGCCTGCCTTGTAGGGTTTTTCAGACACTTTTTTTCCATCTACATATATTTCAAGTACACCTGCCTCATTGGTTTGCTTTGCGTAATTAGCATATTGCGTGAGCGCTTTCAAAGCCATAATTGTTGACTGTGTATTGCCAAAATCTCCATATCCACTGCGTGCACTAATAAGAAAACCAACCGCATTATTAACTACAACATGATTAGTATTCTCAGCTTTAAGCATTGCCATAATAGCCAATGCAGTAGTTTCAATCCTAAGCGCATGATGAGTACTACGTGTGATAGAATGCAATGCTCCCATAAAACTGCCATCTGCTTCCTGCATTTTAATCAACTGAGCAACAATGCTCTCTGCCCTTTTATCTTTGTTATGCTCAAATAATGCATTCGAAGCAAGGCCAAGTATATATGCATCTTTTGATGATTTGGCTTGCTCATACAAGTGATCTAACTCAACATTGATATTGTTATACTTTGCGCAAGCAAGAGCATAGGTAATATATGCGTTTGTAATTTGTATATCTGCTCCTCCAAAGTTGTCCAATGCTCGAGGATTTCTCCTATAACCACCTTTACCATCTTTGCTGGCCATCAACCAAGAAGCAGTGCGATCAATCATGGCTTGGTCAACACCGGCATATACTTTTTTCATATCATTAAATTGCATTAAACCATATGCCGTAAGTGCCTCATGCCCCGGTGCCCCCCCAAACCATTCGTAACCTTTTTCTTTTGTTTCAAAAGCTATTAACTTCTTGTATCCCCTTTCAATCAGTTGATTTGCTTTGGCCTCTAATTCGGGATCTTTCTTACCAATTGTTTGCAAATAATCCTTCACCAAAATATTAGGATAGCTGCTCATTGATGTTTGCTCAAAACAGCCACCCGGCTCCCTGAGAATGCTTTCCACCCCTTTCATTAAATCACTTACAACACTGGGATATGCTGTAGCAGAGGCAACTAATGATCCTTTAACCATTTCGGTGACATCAACCATATAGGCGCGATTGGTTTCTTTTCCGCTGAAAGAAACGTTAACCGGAAATCCTTTTGCATGTATTTTAAAGGTTTGTTCAAACGCATCGGAAACAGATCCGGCATTGAAAGCAACCGAAATATTAGCATTACTATTTGCTTCGCCAACCTTGTATTTCAAATAAAGAGTAATACTATTTGAAGCAGGAATTTCGGTTATTTCAGGAAGCTTTTGAAGCAAGGTCATTTCCTCTGAAATTTGAACTTTTAGGTTGCCTTTAATTATACCAGGGCTGTTATTTTTCAATACCAAAGGAATAAAAATCTCATCGTCTTGAATTAAATTTTCGGGCATTTTAAGACTCATTTCAAAAGGCAATTGTGTAAAAATTTTCTTTTCGGCATAAGCCGGACTTCCATTTGCACCAATACCTTCAGCAATGAATTTAAATGATGCAATCTCATCGTTGTTGTAGAAACTGATTGTTGCTTTTCCTGTTTTATCAATCAAAATATTGGGGTTCCAATAAACAGTTTTACGAAAATCTGTTCTGCTTGAAGCTACTTGGTTTTGGCTGTAATCAGGACATTTAAAAACTCTTGCACGATAATATTGCAGTGGATTATGCTGAGCGACTTCAGCTTGTTGCTCTTGATTTTTTACTTCGAGTTTTGCACCAATGAATTTAAAATTTTCAACCAATGTGTCGGCATTTACGTGAGGAAGTTTCTTGTTATTTTTGTTGTGATGGACATTGTTTGCGGGTTTTTCGGCTTGCACCTGTTTTTGGTTGTTTCTAACCGGTTTACGAGGCTGAATCTCCTGCATTCTTGCAGGAGCAGGAGCTTCAGCAAAATCTTCAACTGCCACTCTTCCTACATCATCAATCCTTTCTGCTCCCATCTCATTTATCATCATTTCTAGGTTTTCATGTTTAACTACAACCAGTTTTTGGTTTGATAAATAAATCACTTTTTCATCAGAAAAATCAGCAATGATTTCCTCATATTGATCAAATCCTTGAACTTGAATAGTAAGTTTCGGCTTTTCAACAATGTTTAAATTTTTACATATAAAAACTCCATTCCGGTTTGTTTGCAATACTTGCTTACCGATATTCACTTTTACATCGGGCATAGGATTACCTGTCATGTTATCGATCACGGTTGCCTTTAAAATAGCTTTCTCGCCCTTGAATTTTGCCACTGGTAATTGTCCATTCAGCAAGGGCTCCCATTCAAAACGTCTCCAACCGTTTGTCAACATCACATAATCAAGTCCTTCTTTGGCTTTTGGTGCTTGGGTAAAATAAAAAGCGGGCTCTTCAATTTTACCGCGTACATCTTGCTGCAGAAACAATTGAGAAAGGATATTGCCTTGTTTATCATCTGCAAAACTTAACAGTTCATCATTGCTTACACTCAAACTTAAGCGAGCAGGCACCGGTGAACCATTTTCATCTGATACAGCAATTTGTGCCGTAACCTTTTCTCGTGGAGCATATTTTTCTTTATCGGTTGTGATGTTTACATTTAGTTGCTTGTGACGGTTTACAAATACAAGGCGCTCGCATCGCGCAATGCCTTTACTGTCGAACAAAGTAAGTTGACAAACACCAAACGGAAACATCGAAAGTGGGATATTTATTTTTTCCTCAGTGGCCTTAAGCTCGATTGATGTGCTGTAATAAATCTTACCTCTTACCTGAGCAATTAATGACATTTGTTCCTGCTCACTTCCTTTAACCGACAATTGCAATGTTTTACTATTTTGCTCAACCACATTCAAAACATATCCTTCATCAAGCATTTGAGGCAAGCTAAATTCCTGATCAATACCTTCGGGTTTTGTTATTTTTACAGTATATTCTGCTTCAGGTTCACAAGCCAATATAAAGGCACCCATCCCCTGATGATAACTGCTGAATGTTGCCACCTGATTATTTTGTTTGTCGAGCACCACTCCTTCAACATCTGCTGGCTTACCAAATTCATTAAGCGCTTTAAATGCAATTTTATTAGGAATTCCTTCAACCAAATCGCCCCCCTCGGGATAAAAATCAAGTGAAATTTTATTGAGAACTATAGGAATACTTCTTGAAATACTTTCATCAATACCATCGTATACCAACATAATGTTGAGTAAGCCATCATTTGTAGTTAGATTTTGGGGTAATTTAAACTTGATATGCATAGCTCCATCCTTATCCGTGGTTGCCCTCTGTCTTAGTTTTTCTTTTCCTGAAATATCCACTTTATACTCAAACAGATAGTTTGCAAGCAGCTCATTAGAATTACTCTCCAGATTAAGTTTAGCAATCACCTCATCGCCCGCTCCATAGGCCTTTCGATCAAAGTCTAACTTCATTTTTAAGCGAGGCACCACAAAATTTTGAACTGTAATTTCCTTTTCGAAGAATAAACTATCGGGCTCATTCTTTTGCCAATTTGTAAAAGCCCTTACTTTGTAAATGCCGCCTTGCATGTTTTCTGAAAAAGTAAAATCACCGGCTGCTTTTCCATTTTTACAAATTAGTCGGTAAGCATTTTCAATACTTCCTTTGGGTGATATTAATTGAACATTGAGCACATCACTTTTTTGAGAACGCCCCATATCTGCGGCATCTAGCACATAAGCGCTAAACCATAAAGTTTCACCGGGACTGTAAAATGTTTTGTCTGTTTGCAGATAGACACGATCCTGAGGCATGGCATCGTTCATTTTTTTGAATTTCTCTTTGAGTTTGAGAATGAATGCATTTTCTTTTTCAGGCGTATACACCATATCGGCCTGCATAAGGCCCGATACTACTAAAATGCAGGCAGATGCTGCAAGAATAAAAATGAGGAAGCGTTTCATAGTTATGGAATTAAATGGTTACATCAAGTTGATGCAAAACATTTATTCATTCCATAAACCGACAGAAAAATAATTTAGAAAAAATTTCAATTTGGGATTAAGGGGAATTACCCTCATAAAATCACAATTGCGCTACATGAGTATGCACTACTGATTCATTCGGGATTTAAAATTCATCATCACTCATGTTATTGATCTTGGAACTCATGGTGATACTTGGTGCAGAGTCTCTGTCAAAGAAATCATCATTTGGCCCCATAGCATCGAACGGTGGTAGGTTATCGGTGTGGTAGTCGGTAAACTTAGCATTCTCGCTAATAAATCTTAAATCAACATCTTCGAGCGATCCGTTTCTGTGCTTTGCTATAATAATTTGAGCTAATCCTTGTAAGTTTTTCCCGCTATCATCTTGCGTAATATTATAATACTCGGGGCGATAAATGAACATCACCATATCGGCATCTTGCTCAATAGCACCCGACTCTCTAAGGTCGCCAAGTTGTGGACGTTTGCTATTATTAGCACCTCCACGAGATTCTACTTGACGGTTGAGCTGTGATAACACGATGATTGGAATATTGAGCTCTTTGGCAATTGCCTTTAAGGAGCGCGAGATGGTACTCACCTCTTGCTCACGATTACCCTTTCCTTCGCCACCGGCAGTCATCAACTGAAGGTAATCGATGATGGCCATATCAATATTTTGCTCTGATTTGAGTCTTCGCAGTTTAGCTCTTAATTCAAATACATTTAAAGCAGGTGTGTCATCTATGAAAATAGGCGCATCGGCCAACTTTGTAATTTGTGAATGAAGTTGCTGCCACTCGTGTGGTTCCAATTGTCCGCGCTTAAGCTTATCGGCCTTTAAACCTGTTTCACCTGAGATCAAACGAGTAACCAATTGAACGGAGCTCATTTCTAATGAAAAGAAAGCAACCGGCTTTTTGAAATCGATGGCTGCATTTCGCGCAAGAGCCAATACAAAGGCTGTTTTACCCATACCCGGACGGGCTGCAAGAATAATTAAATCGGAACGTTGCCAGCCAGCTGTAACCTTATCGAGTGCACTAAAGCCGGATGGAATGCCGCTTACACCATCTTCTTGTGTTTTTGCATTTTCTATTTGTTCGATGGCTTCTTTCAGCAAATCGCTCATCTTGGAATAGTTCTTCTTGATGTTATTTTCTGCTATTGCAAAAAGTCCTGATTCAGCTTTATCCAGCAAATCAAATACATCGGTACTGTCTTCAAAAGCATCTTTTATAGTTTCTGTGCTAATTTGAATGAGCATACGTTGAATAAACTTCTGCAATACGATGCGCGCATGAAATTCAATATTGGCACTTGAGGCAACGCGGTTGGTAAGTTTTGAAATATAATAGGCCCCTCCAACAATTTCCAACTCACTAGTTTTCTTCAATTGATTGGTTACCGTTAAGATATCAACCGCTTGTTTATCTTTCCAAAGATTTAAAATTGCATTATAAATTCTGCTATGCGCATCAACGTAGAAGGCCTCCGGTTTCAAAATATCTACCACAGCAGACAATGCATTTTTCTCGAGCATCAGTGCACCTAGCACAGCCTCTTCTAAATCAGGCGCTTGCGGAGGTAGTTTACCTACATCGAAAGGATTAAAACTTAAATCGCCCGCCCTTTTTGTACGTTTAAAAGTTGTGTTTTTCTTTTGATCTTGTCCGTTTTCCATGCTTCAAAATTAATCAGTATTTGGTGCCTTCAATTTTAAACTTAGCAGTAAAAGAGTTAAATGTTATTAACCTTTATGGTAATTTTTTAAATCACTATTTTACAACTGAATAGCTGGCGAACATTAAATTCAAAGTGAGATTGACGGTTGACTTCAATTTTAAATATAGGTAAATATACCTTTGTCTGAAGTAATTGTCAATCGCGGATTACCGGCCTGCTTTTCTTTGACTTTGCCAATAACTTGGGCATCTATTCCAAATGATTGGGAAATCTCAATGATTTTTGCAGCAATTTCTTCAGCAACATAAATTTCCATTCGATGCCCCATATTGAACACTTTGTACATTTCTTCCCAAGAAGTACCTGACTCTTGCTGTATTAAATTAAACAAAGTAGGAACATCGAAAAGGTTGTCCTTTATAACCGCTAAATCTTGATGTAAAAAGTGCAATATTTTGGTTTGGCCGCCTCCGCTACAATGTACCATACCATTGATATTCGATCCTAGTTCATCAATAATTTTTTTAACGACAGGAGCATATGTTCTTGTTGGCGATAGTACAAGTTTACCTGCAGTGATCTTTGTATCATCATTGATAGAAACCATTTCGAGTAAATCCATACTACCGCTGTAAACCACAGATGCATCAATATGGTTGTCGAAACTTTCAGGGTAGCGCTTAGCATATTCATTTTTAAATACATCGTGCCTGGCAGATGTTAGACCATTGCTACCCATGCCTCCATTATATTCAGGTTCATAAGTTGCTTTTCCGCTTGAGCTTAGGCCAACAATAACATCACCAGCTTTAATTCTAGCATTATCTATAACATCGGATCTTTTCATTCTACAAACAACTGTAGAATCAACCACAATTGTTCTTACTAGGTCGCCTAAATCAGCTGTTTCCCCTCCTGTGCTATAAACACTTATTCCATAAGATCTCAACTCTTCAAGAAATTGTTCAGTACCATTAATGATAGCGCTGATTACTTCACCCGGTATTAGATTTTTATTTCTTCCGATGGTTGAAGACAACAAAATATTTTGGGTAGCTCCTACGCACAGCAAATCATCAGTGTTCATTACCACTGCATCTTGTGCAATACCTTTCCAAACCGACATATCACCTGTTTCGCGCCAATACATATAGGCCAAAGAAGATTTAGTTCCTGCCCCATCAGCGTGCATCACTATACAATAGTCATCATCATTGGATAAAAAATCGGGAACAATTTTACAGAACGCCTTTGGAAAAATTCCTTTGCTTACGTGCTTAATTGCGGCATGTACATCTTCTTTATCGGAAGAAACTCCGCGCTGTTGATATCTTATATTACTGCTATTTGTCATGTGGCAAAAATAAGAAGTCCCGTAACTTGAAGGAAACGGGACTTCGAGATTATCAATAATTAAATTACTTACTCCTCGTCCTCTTCAACATTTTGAATCTTAGGAGCAAGTTTGCTATTTGGATCTTCTTTAGGCACGTAATCTTCTCTAATTACCTTAAATTCAGATCTTCTGTTTTTTTGGTGACCTACTTCTTTTTCTTCCTCAGTTGCCATTGCAGCAATTTGCTTATCGCTTACCAACGGGCGATTTTCACCATACCCTTTAGCCACCATTCTGTCGCCAGCAATGCCTTTAGAAATTAAATATTCAACAACACTTTGAGCACGTTTTTGCGCTAAAATTTCGTTTGATTTGTTGTCACCACGGGTGTCGGTGTGCGAACCTAATTCGATAACAATATTAGGATTTTGATTCATGGTTTTCACCAAACCCGCTAACGAATCTTGGTATTGTGGTTTCAAATCCCAAGCAGATAAATCATATAAAATATCTGGCAAACGAATAGGGTCTTTTTTGATAGATTTTAGAGCGAGGTCCTTTACAAAATCTGTTTGGGTTTCAATACCAACGGTTGTAAAATCTTTTGTATCTGCTAAGTGATTCTCCATTGAAGCAGAAACAGTGTAGGAAACATTTGCATTTACATAACGCTTACCGTCAGGCGTAAAATCAAAACGGTAATTTCCTGTAGCGTCACTTTTACTTTCAACACTTGAACCGTCAGAACCTATTAATTTTACAGTTGAACCAATTAAGGGCTCACCGGTATCAATATCTTTTACCACACCAGCCAAAGAGAACAATACGGGGGGTAATCTGAACTCATAAATATCATCCATTCCTTTTCCACCTGCACGAGAAGAGGTGAAGAAACCATTTTCGTTTTTGTTTTCAATGCAAATTCCAAAATCATCAGCTGCAGAGTTGATTGGAAACTTAAGATTTTCAGGTGTACTGAAGCCGTCACCAGAAATAGCAGCTTTGAAGTTATCTAAACCACCCATTCCGATAAGTCCGTTTGAAGCAAAGTACAATGCACCTTCAGTAACATAAGGGAACATTTCATCACCTGTAGTATTGATAGTAGGACCAAGATTAATAGGATTTCCGTCAGGTTTACGTTGCTTAGTCAATTTAATTTTCCAAATATCTTTTCCACCAAGGCCACCTGGCATATCAGAGGCAAAGTAAAGTGTTGTTTCATCAGGTGAAATAGCAGGATGCCCAACGGTGAATGAGTCAGCACATAAAACTATTTCTTCTGCAGGCCCCCAACCATTCCCTTTTTTGGTTGACACCATGATCATACAACCTAAGGTTTTTTTGGACTCTTTAGGACATCTGGTGAAATAAACTGCATCTTTCTTTTTGTTAAAAGCCATTGCGCCTTCACCTTCTCCGGTGTTAATCATTTTATCAACTAGTGAAGGAGTATTCCATGCTCCCTTTTTATCGCGCTTTACTTCATAAATATCGGAGAAAGCTTGTCCGGTTGTTCCGTCAGTACCAGAACCCGTGGCACCTTCTCTCATTGAAGAAAACCAGATGGTATTGTATTTTTTATCAGCATAGCTTGGAGCAAAGTCCAATACTTTACTGTTGAAGGGACAAAGTGTAACCTCGTGACGTGTAGGGGTGTCTTTCCATTTTTGAGCAATGGTGCATGATTTAACACCATCTTCTCCTCTTGAATCACTTGGCACAAGCTTTTTGTACTCGTTGTATGAATTGATAGCATCGGTATACTTCTCTTGTGCTTTTTGACAATCGGCCAATAGCAATTGAGCGCGTGGATCAGGATACTTAGACTTGATGGCTTTAGCGTAATTGCTTTCAGCATTCTTTAAGTCATTAATGTTTCTGTAGCATTCGGCTGTTTTAAACAATACCTCAGCTTTGAGCGCCTTGTTATCAATTTTAGTCAGTGCCTTTTTGTAAAGTTCGATGGCTTCGCTCCACTGCCAATTGTTGTATGCTTCATCTGCTTTTCTTGTTTTTGATGATTGCGCAGAGGCGTGAGCAGAAATTAATAAAACTGCGGTTAGGACACACAATATTTTGCTTATTCTCATAGGTGTATAGTTTATCTGTGTAAAAAACGAGGGCTAATGTAAACAAATTATTATTTATCACACCAAAATTTATTTATTTTTTGATGATTAAGCAATTTGATTAAAACTTCATTTACTTTGCAAACACCTTAAAATTAAGCCCATAATGATCTCTACAAGCACAATAACTTTTTTAAAGGATTTAAAATCTAATAACGACAGAGAATGGTTCTTGGCTAATCAAAAAAGTTATCTTAGCGCAAAATCATCATTTATTGAAGTTATTGGTGGCATCATAGAACAATTGGCTAAAAAATCTACTGACTATAGCGGCATTGAAGCTTCTAAATGTATTTTCAGGATTAATAGAGATGTGCGCTTCTCACACAACAAATCTCCTTACAAAACAAATTTTGGCGCGAGTATTAATACCTTTGGTAAAAAATCATTTAAGGCCGGTTTGTATGTGCATCTCGAACCCGGACTTTCATTCATAGGTGGTGGTTGCTACCAACCACCCGCTGAAATACTAGCTCCTATAAGGCAGGAAATAGACTACAACCTTGATGAGTTTAAAATGATTATAGGTAATAGGCATTTTATTAAGCACTATGGAGGCCTTGATATGATGGATACCTTGAAGAATCCTCCACGCGGCTATGACAATCTAAACGGAGGTATAGAGTGGATTAAATTAAAGAGTTTTGTTGCATTTTGTAATTTTAGCGATAAAGATGTGGTAAAGCCTGATTTTTACAAAACAGCATCTGAAAAGTTGACCCATTTGCTCCCATTAATTAATTTTTTAAACAGAAGTACAGATGTTTAGCAATGCTCAATAGCTAAGTCTTTACAAAACCTGTAATTTATGGACATAACCTTTGTTTGCAGAATTCAACTTAACTATTAATATTTAACAGTTACAACTCAATTTTGCTTGTATTGGCAATTATTAAAATAAATTTGTGAAAAACTTTAACACCTTGAATATTTATTTGATTTGCAGTTTACAAATCTTTTATACATTTGCGGCAATATTTATTAACCTTTAAAAACAAAACAATGAAAAAATTAGTTTTATCAATTGCTGCTTTGGCTCTTGTAGCTACAACAATGACTTCATGCAAGAAAGATTACACTTGCGAGTGCACTGCTACAGTGTTAGGAATGACTGCAACTACCACCACAACAATCAATGACACCAAGAAAAATGCCACTGAAACTTGTGACAAGGGAGATGCTACAACTGTAGGAGCAGAGGTTGCTTGTTCAATTAAGTAATTAATTTTGCTTTTAAAAAAAAGCTGCTCCTTTAGAGCAGCTTTTTTTTTACTATCATTCCAACTATGCTAAAAAAAATATTGTTTGCTGTTATATCGCTCATCTTGGGTGCGATGTTTATTTTTTCGGCTTACACCAAATTATTTCCTATCGAGATT
>JBILUU010000296.1:0-4055 GCA_044370815.1 Bacteroidia bacterium | reverse complement strand
CGGAGGCAAGTACATTGCTCCCATCATGATTGAAAACAAATTAAAAGAATCACCATATATAGAACAAGCTCTGGTTGTTGGCGAAAATCAAAAGTTTGCTGCAGCATTGATTGTACCTGCTTTTGCTGCAATCAAAGATTATTGTTCGAAGCAACAAATTGCTTACAATACCCATGATGATTTAATCAACAATAAAGCAGTTATCAACCTCATCAATGCTGCAGTGGAAGAAGCTAATCAAACACTTGCGCCATATGAAACCATCAAGAAAGTTATCCTCATGAACAGGGAATGGACCATAGATAATGGAGAGATGACACCTAAACTCAGTTTGAAAAGAAAAGTAATTATCGAAGCCAACAAAACTCAGATAGATAAAATGTTCAGTGCCTAATCAAAACTAAATGAAACAAAAACCAAAAGTAAAATTCGCAAACAAAGATCGATCTCAGTTTTTCAATGTATTAAGAAATAACATTGAAAATTACTTCACCGAAAATAATATTTCAAGACATGCCAATACATCCATGGTGATTAAAACATTCGTGATGATATTCCTCTACATTGCTCCACTCGCGAGTCTTTTAATGTTTGAGTTGAATACCTGGCAAGTGGTAATTGCCTATAGCATTACCGGGTTTGCCATGGCAGGCATAGGTATGAATGTGATGCATGATGCCGTACATAATGCTTATTCCGCCAATGGAAACATTAATAAACTTGTTGGGTATAGTTTAAATATGATAGGTGGAACAGTGTTTAATTGGAAACTGCAACACAATTTGCTCCATCACACCTATACCAACATCTATCAGATGGATGACGATATTGATGACAAACTCATTTTCAGATTCCATCCAAACAGTCAGCTTAAAGGTTTCCATCGCTTTCAGCATATTTATATCTTTTTGTTTTATGCCATCATGACACTTTATTGGGTTACATTCAAAGATTTGAATCAGCTCATCAAATACAATCGCAATGGAGTTAGCCGCGCAGGAAAGGCAGAAATAAGAAAAAATACATTGATTTTAATTGTATCAAAGCTGATTTATTTCTTTTACATGTTCTTTATTCCCATATACTTTTTCAATTATAGCTTTGGACAAATTTTCCTTGGATTTATATGCTTGCATGCTGTTTGTGGCATCATTCTTAGTGTGGTGTTTCAATTGGCACATTCGGTAGAAGAAGCTACTCATCCTGTTCAAAATGAAAAAAGTGAAATTGAAAACGACTGGGCTATTCATCAAATGAATACCACCGTAAACTTTTCAAGAAATAATAAATTTATTACCTGGTATGTGGGTGGCCTCAACTATCAAGTTGAACATCATTTGTTCCCTAACATTTGTCATATACACTATCCCCAAATTGCCGATATAGTAAAAAGTACAGCTGCAGAATTTGGCGTGCCCTATTTAGAAACGCCAACATTTGGCTCTGCCCTGAAATCACATTTGAATGCACTCAGAAAACTGGGCACACAAAAAGATGTGCAATTTGTTTTGCACTATCATAATTAATAGAACAACATTAGAATTTATCATCTTGCATCTATGAAAAGAAGTATTCAAAAAGTAGCAGTATTAGGTTCCGGAGTTATGGGAAGCCGCATTGCTTGTCATTTTGCAAACATTGGCGTACAAGTTTTACTGCTCGATATCGTTCCCAAAGAAGCCGACAACTCAAAAAAATCAAGAAATAAAATCGTTGATGAGGCCCTTTCGTTCGCACTCAAATCGAACCCCTCTCCCATCTATAAAAAATCTTTTGCATCGCGCATAACTACTGGTAATTTTGAAGACAACATGGCCCAAATTGCAGATTGCGATTGGATTATTGAGGTAGTTGTGGAGCGTCTCGATATTAAAAAAGTTATTTTTGAACAGGTAGAAAAGTTTCGCAAGCCGGGTACAATCATCAGCAGCAATACTTCCGGTATCCCAATTCATTTAATGATTGAAGGAAGATCAGATGATTTTCAAAAACATTTCTGTGGCACACATTTTTTCAATCCTCCGCGCTACCTCAAGTTGCTGGAAATAATTCCTACTCCAAAAACAAATCAAGAAGTAATCGATTTTTTAGTACATTATGGTGACCTGTATCTAGGAAAAACAACCGTGCTGTGTAAAGATACTCCCGCATTCATTGCCAACAGAATAGGTGTTTATGGCATCATGGCCTTGTTTCATTTAGTAGAGAAAATGGATTTGACTATTGATGAAGTGGATAAGCTTACAGGTCCGGTTTTAGGAAGACCAAAATCTGCCACCTTCAGAACATGTGATGTTGTTGGCTTAGATACATTGGTGCATGTGGCCAATGGTGTGGCTCAAAGCTGCCCCAATGATGAGGCTATTGATGTGTTTAAAATACCCGGCTATATAAGTAAAATGGTGGAGAATAAATGGTTGGGCGCTAAAACAGAACAAGGATTTTTCAAAAAAGTAAAAGGTGAGAACGGCAAAAGTGAGATACATGCCTTGGACCTTAAAACAATGAATTATAGACCTGCTCAGAAGGTAAAATTTGCCACACTTGAAAGCACAAAAGCAATTGATAACCTAAAGGAAAGAATAAAGGTATTGGTAAGTGGTAAAGACAAAGCAGGTGATTTTTATCGCGAATCATTCTTCGGACTTTTTGAATATGTAAGTAATCGAATCCCTGAAATTTCAGATGATATTTATAAAATTGATGATGCTATGAAAGCAGGATTCGGATGGGAATTAGGCCCATTTGAATATTGGGATGCTATTGGCGTAGAATCGATGGTAAATGCTATGGAAGCGGCAGGCAAAAAAACCGCTGCATGGGTAAAAGAAATGCTCAGCTCAGGTCAAAAGTCATTCTATCAAATTAAAGAAGGTAAACCATACTACTACGATGCTGTTGGCAGTAAAGCATTAAAACAGATACCCGGTACAGACGCATTCATTCTGCTCGACCATATTCGCAGTAATAAAACTGTTTGGAAAAATGCAGGCAGCACCATTACCGATATTGGAGATGGAATCATCAATCTTGAGTTTCACTCAAAAATGAATAGCATTGGCAGCGAAGTAATTGCCGGTGTTAACAAGGCTATTGAAATTGCCGAAAAAGATTTTGCAGGTGTTGTGATTAGTAATGAGGGGGCCAACTTTAGTGCAGGAGCTAATGTTGGAATGATATTTATGATGGCTGTAGAGCAGGAATATGACGAATTGAATTTTGCCATCAAGGCCTTCCAAAATACCATGATGCGTTGCAGATATTCTTCAATCCCGGTAGTAGTAGCTCCTCATAATATGGCATTGGGTGGATCATGCGAAATGTCGATGCACTCCGATAAGGTTGTTGCTCATGCCGAAGCATATATTGGTTTGGTTGAATTTGGTGTGGGACTCATTCCCGGTGGTGGAGGTACTAAGGAGTTCGCCCTAAGGTTATCAGATGAATTAGCTGAAGGTGATATTGAGCTTAATAAGTTCAGAGACCGCTTCCTAACCATAGGTCAGGCTAAAGTTTCAACCTCAGCCCATGAAGCATTTGATTTGGGCTATCTGCGTAAAGGTATTGATGAAGTGGTAGTTTCAAGAGCTCGCCTACTAAAAGAAGCTAAAGCCGCATGCCTCAATCTTGCCAATGACGGATATACAAAACCTGCTCCCAGAAAAGACATCAGAGTATTAGGAAAACAGGCCTTAGGATTGGCATATCTTGGCGCAAACTCTATGTTGAGCGGTCATTATATTAGTGAACACGATGCTAAAATTTCGCAGAAGCTAGCCTATGTTCTTTGCGGTGGCGATTTATCGGCTCCAACCTACGTTAGTGAACAATATCTGCTAGACCTTGAGCGTGAAGCGTTCCTCAGCTTGTGTGGTGAAAAGAAAACACTCGAACGCTTGCAATCAATCCTCACAGGTGGAAAAATTTTAAGAAACTAAGTATTATCTTGATGCAACCCTGCGAAAAAAATTGATTGATTTATATTCATAAAACTAACATGAACTTTAATCTTCAACATCACTTCGTTCAATCAAACAAAAAACAATATCTCTTCC
>JBILUU010000295.1:0-4056 GCA_044370815.1 Bacteroidia bacterium | reverse complement strand
AGGACTATCGCCAAGTGTTGTTTTAATTATAAATTTTCCATTGATGTCGCGCTCAAATGCATACCTTTTGAAGCCTCTTTTATCATCATTATAAAGATGTATATGAGAAACATTATTGCTGTCAACCCGAATTTTATTGATTCTGATATCGGGACTGCGCAATCCTTGCACATTAAAATACCTGAACTCTTTTCCACCATAAAAAGTATTTTCTTCATCGTAACTGTAATCAAGATCTCTATCGCGTATAAAAACAGGTTTAAGACCTTCAACTCGGGTGTCAAACCGATCGTTTTGCATAAGCACAACCTTTAAATCATTAAGAGGATCATTGATTTTATAATCATTTGAAAATATTTTAAAATCAACTTCTTGTTTCAAGAAACGATATTCATTGAGCACCGCAGGATGAATATCAAACAAGACATCAACCTCTTCTTCATAAACTAAAAATCTTCGGGTAATGGCCAATTGTTCTTGATCGCCATTCAAAAAAACTTTTAGTAGATAGTTGCCACTTTTGGTTATTTTCAGCACATCGGTTGGTAATTGTATGTGGTAGTGGGTATATTGTTGAATGGTGTTGAATGAACGTTTGATATCTGAAATTTGATCTTCAGTGTATCCTTCAATGTAATCGGAAGGTGTCATGTTGGTTGGATTCCATGATGCATCGCAATGTACTACTGTGTAGTTATATGTTTTATAATCATTATCAAAATCATCAAAACCAAAAATTAATTTCTCATCGCTTTTAAGCCTTATGGCAGGAAATCCGGTTTCCCAAGCGTTAAAATAGAACCGTACAGTTTTTATATTTGAAGTATAGATATGATCTTCATATAGTAAATTTTGTCGCGCATAATCATCGCATTGTGCGCTAAATGGCAAGCAGCAAAAAGTGAGCAACAGCATTAGGACTAACCTATATTGATTCATTGCGATTTGTTTTTTTTACTGATTTCAGGTTGAGCAAATTTAAGGGATTACCTTTTATTCCTTGAATATGATTATGATAAAAAAATACGGCATCATCATAATAAAGTGGTACCACAGGGGCCTCTTCCAATATGATTTCTTCCATTCTATTGAAGCACTGCTGTAGGTCATCAGCATCATTCAGCAACAAGCATTGTTCGTATAAGCCATCAAATTCAGTATTGTTAAAGTGTGTGTAATTTGGGCCATTAGGGCTAAAATTTTTACTGTAAAATACCGACATGTAGTTCTCTTTATCGGCATAATCGGCCACCCAAGATTTTCGGAAAAACTGTGCTTTATTGTTTGCTATCAACTCACTGTTAACAGCAGGTAATAATACCTCTACCGTAAGTTTAATGCCAATTTGTGCCAACTCGCTTTGCAAGTATTCGCACACATCAACATAAACGGAAGTAGTAATCAATTTAATTTCTGGTAAATTTTTTCCATCAGGAAAGCCAGCTTCTGCCAGCAGTTTTTTCGCCAGTTGCGGATTGTAATTGAATCCTATAATATTTTCATCAAATCCCGGCATACCTTTGGGAATAAATCCATTTATAGCAGCAGCACCAATATTGTTACGTAAATACAATACCATTTTTTTACGGTCGAAGCCGTAGTTAATGGCTTTCCTAATTTTTAATTGTGACTCCTTGCTGAGTTTCCCAATACCTTCTTGTGCATCTAAATTAAAACCTAAATAATCGGTTTTCAAGAAAGGAATTTTAGACATGTGAATACTTGCCTCATATTTCTTGTTGAGCTTTCCCGTTCTGCTCAATAGCTCATCTTTATAGCTGGCATCGATGCCCGAAATGAAGTCGAAATTACCTTTTATAAATTCAAGAAATGCAGTTTGTCTGTCCTTTAAGAAGGCGATGTTAACCGCATCTAAAAATGGCATTCTTTTTCCTTGAAAGAACTCGAAGTAGAGCGGGTTTTTAAGTAAAACTACTTTTTCGCCCTCTGCCCAATATTTGAAAAAAAATGGTCCGGTTCCCACAGGGTTACTGCGAAAATCCTTTTGGTAATGATTGGCAACTTCATGCGGTATTACACTGCAATAGGGCATGCTCAACAAGTTTAAAAATGGACGATAGGGCTTTTCTAGAGTAATCAAAAGTGTACTATCGTTTATAGCATTAATTAAATATTTATTGTCTTTTTTAGCCACAGCATTAAGCACCCAAACACCGGGAGAAGCCACATCAGGATTGAGTATGCGATTGAAGCTAAATACGAAATCAGAGGCAATCACTTGTCGGCCTTTTTTATTGACAAATAGTGGATGATCATGAAAGTAAACATCATCACGTAAGTGAAAGGTGTACGCTAAACCATCGTCACTAATCTCCCAAGATTTGGCTATGCAGGGCTTTACCACTAATGAATCGTTTAGTTGAACAAGTCCATTAAAAATTTGATTTACAGCCCAAATGTTTTCCGTTCGATTGCTAAATGCAGGATCGAGGGATGTAATGCCTGCCGCTTCGTTATATTTGAATACAGTTTTGTTGCTGTGTTTATCCGGAGCTTGGCAACTCTGAACCATCAGCCAACTTATAATACCTGCAAGTATGATATGTAAATGTTTGATGACTCGCATAAAATTAGTTGATGAACATCCAGTTTAATCCGAGTTTAAATGTAAATCCCGGCATGGCGTGATAAGCACTGAAAAAATAAGGTTGTGATAGTATGGTATTAATTTGTTCTAAACGCACAAAGGCCTGTACAGTTTTAATTTTAAACGATAAAAAGATATCGGCAACAGGAAGGTTGCCGGTTTTAAATTGGGTTTGATAATAAAACAGATTGGTTGCTGCCATGTAGCTATAGGGTCGGTAGCTATTGATCCAAAAGATATCAGTACCAAGCTGAAACCATAGTTGCTTTTTAAAGATACGGCCTTCAAAAAACAAGGATGTTTTACTAAAGAATTTTGGTAATCCCATATACTGTGCTGCACTGCCATCTTGCTGAAAAAGCAACTCAGGGGCAAAGCGAAATGATTTCAAGCGGAAAAGATGAAAGTATTTCAACTGGAACAATGAAATGTTTGTATTCAACTGTGTTGGTAATGCTAAGCTATCGGCAAAAACATAATTGTTGATGTTGCTATACTGCACAAATATTTGCCCGGCTTGCTTGTGTTGTATGCCAAGGTTGATGTAATTTTGTTGTATGGGCTTGAAATTATTTTCCCATATAAAGTTGTTGGAAGTGTAGTAGTTATGAATGATTTCGGGGTAAACCTTGTTGGAACCTGCATTGAATATCCATTGTAATGTTTTTTGCATGATGGGTTTTACCTGTATCGAAGCTTGATAATTGCCTTTGTTATATCCGTTTAAAAAGTACTTTGCCTCACTCTTAAAATCAATACTGCTGATGTTTTTGGCAAGTGCAGCGCCTGCATAGGTGGTAACATACTGCTCCCTGTATTCATTCATACTTACATTCAGATGCTCAACTCCCGCAAATAATTCGTAACCTATATGTTTGTTTATGGCTCTTCCCTTAAACGTATTATAAACAGTAACTTGGCCTTTCAATTTTTTAGCGCCAATTCTGTCCTTGAAGGGTTCACGTGTGATATAAAAATTTGAATAATAATTACTGTCTGTAAACTGATCGGAATAGTTCCTAAAGTATTCCTGATAGCGGCCTTCAAACGAGAGTTTATGCAATGCTGATAAGGAGTCTTTCAGCGGAGCAAACTCACGCTGTCTAATTTTTTTATCCAATCCAATGATTTGTTTGGTATACACATCTGATCCAAAGAGTTGATGAGTAGCATTGCTTAAATATACGGGAATTAAGGCCTTATCTGTAAGAGACTCGTAAGCAAAAGAATTGGCAGAGTCAGGTTGTAATCCTCCATTAATTTGCGCCACAACTCGGTTATAAGTGTAGCTGAAAAAACTCTTATAACGCCCATTTTTAGCTATGTATGAATTGAAGGCTTGAAAAGCAATAGTATTTGTTTGCTGCTTGTTATAAAAGCCTGCCGTTCTGATACCATTGATTCTAAAGCCAATATTTATTTGCGGTGTAATTTGCTGACTATGCAAA
>JBILUU010000294.1:0-4104 GCA_044370815.1 Bacteroidia bacterium | reverse complement strand
TTGATATGAACAGTGATGGTTTGGATGACTTGGTTCTACTCGATCAATCGAGCGATGCTATTGTTGAAATTCAAAATCGAGATGGTTCATTTACAAGTCACTTTTTAGCCACGCCAAATGGCACTACCAATGCTTGGGGAATGTGCGTAGGTGATTTTGATCATAATGGTTGGAAAGATATCGTATATGGGCCATCGGGGCAGGGAAGAGTAATTTATGTATTTGAAAATAATGGGGTTTTAACTGCTAATGTGGTAACACTTCCATTGAGTTTTTTATGGCAAAATATTACGCTTACCGATGTGAATAATGATGGCTGGCTCGATTTATTTGCTTGTGATGATAATGCACCATCTCATTTATACCTTAATGATGGAACAGGCAATCTAATCTTACTTGGTAAGTCCACCAACTCATTGACTATTGGCGTTGGAAGCAAATCTTTAACCATTCAGGCAGGCCTGAATTATACCGTAGGGCAACACATGTATATTGGTTTCTCGGGTGAACAATACATGGAAGGAACTGTAACTAGCTACAACAATACCTCCGGGGCTTTGGTTGTGGAGGTCACAAATACCGTTGGTTCGGGCACCTACACAGCTTGGTGCGTAAATCCAAGTGTGATCTTAAATTTTGCTATCAATCCAACAATCACCTATGGTGGCGATCCTGCTGATTCAGGCAACTATGGTAGTGTTTGGTCTGATTTTGACAATGATAAAGATTTAGATTTGTACGTGCCTCACTGCCGTCAAAGCACCTCTGATCCTAACGATATCAGAAGATGGAACCGACTATTTGTGAATGATGGTACAGGCAAATTTACCGAGAAGGGAGCCGATTTTGGTTTGCAAGTAAAATGGCAGTCATGGACGGGAAGTTTTGGGGATATGGATAATGACGGTGATTTTGATTTAATGCTGGCCAATCATGATTATGTGAGCCAAATTTTAGAACATACTGCAGGTGCCAATTATGTTGATATTACCTCAACTACCGGATTTACAACTACAGGTGCAGGCAGCATGCCTATGGAGTCGATATTTGAAGATTTCGATAATGATGGCTTTGTGGATATTTTAGTAACCGGATCAAACGCGGTTATTTATCGCAACAACGGAAATAAAACATTTACCAATTCCCCAATCGGTGGTAATTTTGTTGCTTCCGGAATGCTCTCCTTCGCCACTGGCGATGTCAATCACGATGGAAAAATTGACTTATATACCAGTTATGGAAATATCTATAACACACCAACCGCTGATGACGATATTCTTTATCTTAACACAACAGACAATGGTAATCACTTCATCAACTTTCAGTTGCAAGGTACTGTTAGCAATCAAGGTGCTATAGGAGCAAGGGTTTCTATTTACGGACCTTGGGGTGTTCAAATGCGTGAGGTAAGAGGTGGCGAAAGTTATGGCCCGGTTAACTCTACCTTATGTCATTTTGGTACAGGATTCAATACCATTGTGGACTCTGCAGTAGTTTGGTTTCCAAGTGGTATCACCACAACATTAACCAATTTAGCTGTTGATCAGTTTGTAACTGTAATTGAAAATACTTGCACCATTACCGGCAATATTGTGGGGGGGACAACTGTTTTGTGCCCCGGGTCGCCTAGCACCACGCTCACAGCAGCAAACGGTTTTGCAAGTTATGCATGGAACGAAGGTACATTAACACAAAATTTAATAGTTGATTCAATTGGTAATTTCAGTGTTGAAGTTACTGACGGAAATGGCTGTTCAAACATATCGCCTTATGTAGCTGTAGCAATTAGCCCTGATGAAACTCCCTCTGTGCTTACTGTTGGTGAAACAACTTTTTGTGCCGGTGGTTCAGTAACACTTACCTCAAGCTCAGCAAGTGGCTATTTATGGAGTACGGGCGAAACCACCCAAACAATCAATGTGTCTCAAAGCGGAATCTATCATGTTGAGGTACCCGGAGCTTGTCAAAACTGGACATCAGCCGATATTGTGGTGAGCGCAATAAGTCCTGCCGATGCAGTTGCTCAAAATACTGCAGTATCTCCAGGTAACCAAGCTGTATTAAATGCCACAGGCGACAATCTTCAGTGGTTTGATGCTGCCAACGGAGGTGCCTTGTTGGGCGCAGGAAATACCTTTACGACACCTGCCTTGTTTGCACCAACAACCTATTATGTTCAAAGTCGTACCATTTTTGGCGCAGATAGTGCTAATGTTGGTAAGAATAACCAAACCAATACAGGTTCTTCTTTTAGTGGCAATCAAGCATTGAATTATGCTATTAGGTTTGATGTATTGCAGGCATGTACCATCAATGAGTTTACTGTTTATACCGATACTGTATTTGGCATTCGTAAGGTGCTAGTGAAAGATCAAGCTACAAATTTAACAGTAGATTCAGCTTATATTGATGTGCAAAATGATACAGCCACAGTTACTGTTGATTTAAATCTTCAGCCGGGAAGTTATTATATCACCACTGATTCTTTACAAAACACCTTGTTATGGGGCAATGGCGGTCCGCGCTTAAGAAGAAGTAACTCTCAAGTGGCATATCCTTATACTTTCCCTAATGTACTTACCATTACTTCCTCTGATCAAGGAACACAATTTTATTATTACTTCTATAAATGGAAAGTAAGCACCGAGCCAACAATTTGTAACGGGAATATGATACCTGTGTTGGTAGATATTCTTACCGCAGCCAATGAATCAATGAATGAAGAAGGTATTGCTATCTTCCCTAATCCTACCTCCGAGCAATTGTATATTACAGCAAATAGCGCTGTTGAAGGTGCTACCTTGGTTAGTTTTACCGACTTGGCAGGTCGTTTGGTGCAACAAAACAGTTATCAAAGTTTGGGTGCAGGTAGCCGTCAACAAATTAATATTTCTCAATTATCGAAAGGGGTTTATTTTGTGAAAGTGAAGTCGGCCAGGAGCGAACACATGCAACGCCTTGTCATAGAGTAAATCATATTCATTTACATCATTTAAAAAGAGAGCGCCCATAGCGCTCTCTTTTTATTTACAGGAATTGCAGTGATGCTCATTGTTTGTTAACTTTGCAACAAAAATTACAATGATAATGACCGATCAGGTATCAGCAGTGAAAAAATTTCAAGAGGCAGTTTTAGCAGGTATTCCCGATGAACTACCAAATTTAAAACCTTACGACAGAAGCATCAATCATGCACCGGCAAGAAAGGCCATTTTGAATGTTGCCGAAAAAAAATTGGCCATAAAAAATGCACTACGCTACTTTGACCCAAAGCATCATGCTGTGCTCTCGACAGAATTTGCAGAGGAGTTAAAATTATATGGAAGAATATACATGTATCGTTTTCGCCCCGATTATAAAATACATGCGCGTCCGATTGATCATTACCCGGCAAAATCAAAACAAGCTGCCGCCATTATGCTCATGTTGCAAAATAATTTAGATGATGCCGTGGCTCAGCATCCACATGAGTTGATTACCTACGGTGGCAATGGTTCCGTTTTTCAAAATTGGGCACAGTACTTACTTACCATGCAATACCTTGCCAACATGACCGATGAGCAAACACTGGTGATGTATTCTGGGCACCCTATGGGATTGTTTCCTTCTCATAAAAATGCGCCACGTGTAATTGTTACCAATGGTATGATGATTCCAAACTATAGCAAGCCCGATGATTGGGAAAAATTCAATGCGCTTGGTGTAACCCAATACGGACAAATGACAGCGGGATCATATATGTATATTGGTCCTCAGGGAATAGTACATGGTACAACAATTACTGTGTTAAACGCTTCGCGCATGTATTTAAAAAATAATGCTTCGGTAAATCAAAACGAAATGATGTTGTTTGTAACTGCCGGCCTGGGTGGTATGAGCGGTGCACAGCCCAAAGCAGCCAAAATTGCCGGTGTTATTAGCATAACCGCAGAAATTAATCCTAAAGCAGCATATAAAAGACTCGATCAAGGTTGGGTAGATATTGTTTGTGATAATTTGCAAGATGTGATGCATACGGTTTCAAATGCACGTAACAAAAAAGAAGCTGTATCGGTCGCTTATATTGGCAATATTGTTGATTTGTGGGAATTTATCGATCAGAAT
>JBILUU010000357.1:0-3290 GCA_044370815.1 Bacteroidia bacterium | reverse complement strand
AGATTGGCTTGATGAGCGATATGTGTGCATTTAGCTTTGGTGAAACAGCAACAGGATTTTCATTAAAAAATGATTTTTTGGGTTTGTTGAAATGTTGATAGGCAATTCCTGATTGTATTGTATTTCTCTTGTTTCTGAACATATACCATGAGATACCGGCACTAAAGTCAGCGAAAATCATATTCGTGTTTGCAAAGTTTTCATCGGGCGCAATATTGCCGCTGAAACCATCACCATTGTATTGATTGTCGAAAGTAAGATTGGAGGTTTGTATGCCTCTGTTTGCAAGTCCTGGCTGAAACCCTAGAGCGATAAAATGGGCTGAATCCTTGGAGATTTTTTTAATGTAAGATAATGATAAACTTAATTTATTGCCTCCATAACGACTGTCACCCGCACGGTCGTTCTGAATAAACGCACCTAATCCGATAGTATGTTTTTTAAACTTGTAACGCATGTCACCCGACAGGGTGGTTGAATTATAGCCAACTGTTACTACTTTGTATTGATTTCTGAAATTACCTGCCAGCCGATAATCGCCTTCGAACAAACCTGTATTTGCCGGGTTTTGATACACTGCTGCACTATTAAATTGTGAGTAATGAATATCTTGTGCATTGGCCCATGTAAATGAAAACAGAAATAAAATCAAGCACAGTTGAGGGCTTTGAATGCTTTTGGTATGGTTGAACATTAATCTCATTTACTTTATCGGATTAATGTAATATTGCCCTTCATTTCAACAGTTTCGCCTCTTTTGCAAGTGGCTTTCAAGTACCAACCAAACACACCTGGGTCAGATAAGCTTCCTTGATAATAACCATCCCATCCCAAGTTTTTGTCGGTGGTTTCAAATATTTTCTCTCCCCATCGATTGTAAATGGCGAAGTATAATTGTTGAATATAGTTACCTCTCACAAATAATTTATCATTTCGGTTGTCGGCATTGGGGGTAAATGTATTAGGTATAAATATGCCTGACTCGGTACAATCTGGTTTGAATACATAAATTTTTACCTTATCGGAAATACTACAATTGCTACCCTCCGTAACAGTTAATGTATACTCGGTTGTTGCTGTTGGTGAAGCCAACACATTGTCGGTATTTACATTGTTAATACCTTCGGAAGGCGACCATTGGAAGGTGTAATTTCCATTTGAAATGTCAACATTAATTGGAGTGCTATCACCTATGAACAGGGTGTCTTTTTCTGCATTCACATTTAGGTTTGCAAGTCCAATAGATGCAACAGCTATACTAGTGGTTAAATTTTGAATACATGTATCACCCTCTGCATTGATTCGGCCTACCGACACAGTAAAGCTTGTATCTGTGCTGATGTTAACCAACTGATTAGAATTACTTGCATTTGCAAATGAAGCTGCCGGTTGCCATAAGTAAAAATCTCCTCCTTCAGCTTGAAGTAATATTTCTGCAGGGATAGCACAAAGTAAAGTATCTTTATTAAGTGCATAGGCATCAAATGATTTGATTATAACAGGAATACTTACTGTGTCTATGCAACCATCGGTGGCTGTTACTATTAAAGTGGCATTGTAATTACCTGCATTGTAATTATTTTGTGGATTTTGCAGCAGGGAAGTTTGGCCATCACCAAAATTCCATAACCATTGCACACTGGGGTTTCCTGGTATGAATGTTGTTTCAATGAAGGTTACCAAGTTGGAGCAGCTATCTTGATTGGCACTGATTGAGGCAACGAAAGGAGGATTAATATTAACATTAAAAAATGAAGTATCGCTGCACTCATTGTTGTTGCCCCAATAAACAACAAGGTAAGCACTATATTGCCCTGTATCTGGATAAAGGAAATTTGTTTGTTGTAACGTTGAGGTATTGTTAGGAGATAAGGGATTTCCGAAATTCCACAGATAACCGCCAGCACTGTCAGGAAGTGCTGAAAACTCAACATTATTATTGCCACAAAAGCTGATAAGATTTTGTTGAGCCTGCAGATTAACTATGGTTATTAAGGTATCGGAAGTTCCGGTACATCCCAGAGAGTCGGTTACAATTAATTGAACGGTATAGGTGCCAAGGTTGAGGTAGGTATGGGTTGGGTTTTGTAGCGATGAAGTGGTGTTATCACCAAAGTTCCAATTCCACGAGTTTACGGTTGGATGATTATTGATGGTGAGATCAGAGAAATTTACAGTTGTTTGACAAGGTATAATTGTATTGGTGAATTGAGCTTGAATATCGGGAAACACGGTAATATTTTTCACAATGGTATCGGGTAATACACATTCATTAACTGGTAGAATGTATAAAGTAACTGGGTAAACACCCGGTGCAATAAATGTTCTACTGGGATTAACTTCAGTGGAGGTAGTATCGTTATTTCCAAAATCCCACAAAAAAGCGTCAGGTGAAGAGTTAGTGAATGAAACATTAAGTGGTGAACATCCTGATTCGGGTGATGCAGTAAAATCTCCAGAAATTGGCCCCAATGAAAAATCAAATTTAAATACGCCAACATTACAATTGCTGCTGTTATTGGTATTGCTCCATGCACCGGGCGTTGTAGGAAAGTCATCATTGCTCCCACATCCGGCACAAACCGCTTGGTAAACTATTCCTTTTTTATCAAACCTACTGGTTCCTCCATCAACATGTTCGGTACTGTTAGCACCCCCAAAATAGGTTCCGTAAAGTAAGTTATCCATGTTGCTTCCAAATACTGCTAAATAAAAATTGAATCCATCTGTGGTGCTCTGAAAGGCATCTGAGGTGAGTGGCATGTTAGTGGTGGGGATTCCTGTTGTTAAACTGCCGCCCCACCCGGAAATATAAATGCGTCCGCAGTTATCAACCAAAAATGCGGAAGGAGATAGATTAGGTGATCCACTGCCATTGCCAAAGGTGGTAGAAAATGCAGCAGTAGTAAGCATGCTGTCAAGTTTAACAATAAATTGGCCACTGTTTGCATTTTGATAAACTCCTCCAATGTAGGGGAAAGAGGAGCTGCTTGTTTGTCCAAAGAGATATACATTTTCTGATTGGTCTAATTGTACGAAGTAACTTTGGTCATAGGCATTTGTTCCGAGATAGGAAATAAACGGAGTGCTATTGGTAACAGTAGAAAGTTTTAAAATAATTGCGTCTGCACTGCCACCTTGAAAAGCATTGACGTAACTATTATTATTGGCAGGCAGGTTAGGACTTGAAGTGCCTCCAGTAGCATATACATCAGTTCCTGATGCTACAATGGCATATATGGCATCATCTTGATTTCCACCGATAAAAGTGCTGTATAGCAGATTTTGCA
>JBILUU010000293.1:0-4131 GCA_044370815.1 Bacteroidia bacterium | reverse complement strand
TTACAAGTGGTGTTTTTTTAAGAACGTCATCACGAGACAGCCGAAGCGCTTATAAGGTGGACTAAAATGTTATGCTGTTGAAGTGATCTGCTTACTTTGAGCGCTACCTCTATTAGAACATTTGCACTAGGGACAGCAGCAAGCCCCCCGCCCTTGCTCGTGCCCCACGGGCGAGGCCACTGCTTCAAACTCAATGATGGCACCTTGCAGGGTTCTCTTTATATCATTGACACTATTATGCTTGTTTAATAATTAACACAATTATGCAATTATTAACAAAATAAATTTTTTTAATAAAATTTTTGTATTCTTGAAAAAAATAAAATCGTTTTATGTAATTTTTATTTCGATTTTTAAATAACATGTGTCGTTAATTGAAAATTGTAAAAAGTTACAATAATTTACTTTTAAAGTAACCACAATAAAATAAATATACGATGAAAAAAACGCTACTCACATTAATTTCGTTGCAATTGGCTCTGTTAAGCAGCATGCAGGCTCAAACAACCTCTATTGCTCAGTTTTGGAACATACAATTATTAAAATCTATCAGGAAAGATTTTGCTCGTCCACCTGTTCATGCGCGTAATTTGTATCACATGTCGATAGCCATGCACGATGCTTGGGCAGTTTATGACGCTGATGCTGAAACCTATTTTTTGGGTAAAAATGTAAATGGTTTTACAGCTGCTTTTTTAGGAGTTCCTGTTCCAAGTGATATTGAAGCAGCTCGCAAAAAAGCCATAAGCTATGCTGCCTACCGTTTAATAAAACACCGCTTTGCATTAGCTCCGGGCATAGCGATTATTACCGCCAATATTAACCATCAAATGGATTCCTTAGGTTATGATATTAATTATACTGCTATTGATTATGCCAATGGAAATCCAGGTGCTTTAGGTAACTATATTGCCAATAGAATTATTGCTTACGGTTATCAAGATGGTTCAAATGAAATCAATAATTATGCTTATCAGTATTATCAGCCCGTTAATCCTAAGATTTTGGTGGAGCAACCCGGTAATCCAACCATGATAGATCCTAACCGTTGGCAAGCCATTAGTTTATCGGTAGCCATTGACCAAGCAGGAAATTTATTGACCTCTGATCCTCCACATTTAGGGCCAGAGTGGGGCAATGTAAAACCTTTTTCGATGACCCCAGCCGATGTTACTACACACGTGCGCAATGGAAATAATTATAAAGTATATCACGACCAAGGCGATCCAGTTTATATTGATACAATCAACGGAAGTAACAATGGTATTGACGATTTTTACAAATGGAATTTTTCTTTAGTATCTGTTTGGCAATCTCATTTAGATACTACCGATGGTGTAATGTGGGATATATCTCCAGCCAGTCAAGGAAACATTACTACCTTACCTAACACATGGGCAGATTTTCAGGCATTTTATGATTTTGAAAATGGAGGAAGTACAAGCCCAGGTTATGCTCTAAACCCTATTACCAACCAACCCTACACCCCACAAATAGTAAAGCGAGGAGACTATGCGCGTGTATTGGCTGAGTTTTGGGCCGATGGTTTAGACTCAGAAACGCCTCCGGGTCATTGGTTTGCGATTTATAATTATATAAGTGAGCATCCTTTGTATGAAAAAAAATGGGGTGGACAGGGGCCAGTTTTGGATGATTTGGAGTACGATGTAAAGGCCTATCTTACTTTAGGTGGCGCCATGCATGATGCTGCTATAAGTGCCTGGAGTCATAAAGGATGGTATGATTATGTAAGACCTGTTTCGGCCATCAGGTATATGGCAGATCATGGCCAGAGTACCGATTCAACTTTAGCCAATTATTCTTTAAAAGGAATTCCTCTAATACCAGGCTATATTGAAGTTGTTCAAGTGGGCGACAGCTTGGCTGGAGCGAACAATGAACATGTAGGTAAAATAAAATTATTTACTTGGAAAGGTCCATCCTACATTTCTAACCCATTAACAGATATGGCAGGTGTTGGTTGGATATTGGCCGAAAATTGGTGGCCCTATCAGCGTCCAACATTTGTAACACCGCCATTTGCGGGATATATTTCGGGGCATTCTACTTTTTCGCGCACAGCAGCAGAGGTAATGACAGCCATCACAGGCGACCCATTTTTTCCGGGAGGAATGAGTAATTTTGTGGCCCAGCAAAACGAGTTTTTACATTTTGAAGAAGGACCAAGTACACCTATTGTATTACAATGGGCAACCTATAGAGATGCCAGTGATCAATGCAGTTTATCAAGACTTTGGGGCGGCATACATCCGCCAATGGATGATATTGCCGGTAGAAAAATTGGCATTGAATTAGGTGCTGAAGCTTTTACTTTGGCCAATAATTTATTTACCTCACAAAGACCCAATGTGAGTGCAGTGAGCCCCAGTTTAAATGTGGTAAACACTGCCAATATTGGAGATACCCTATCGCTGAATGTAACTTATAGCGAGGCAATGGATACAACTACCAATCCAACTACTACCTTTTTAAATACCTATCATCCCTTAATCAATTCATTAAGTTTAATTCATGCTGAATGGCAAAATCAAACTACCTTCAAATTATCTTATTTGATTTCGGCCTACAGCGAAACTATTAACAATGTTACTATTCAGTTTAAAGATGCTAAAAACCTAGCTGGAAAAACACAAAACCCTTTTGTGAGTTTACAACCATTTAGTATTGACAAAAGCAATCCGGTGGTGAGCTCGTGTGTTGTAAATTACAATTTAATTAATGACAATATTGCAACAAATCAATTGACAATTGATGTTAAATACAATGAGTTTTGTAATACCAACACAGCTCCTACATTACAGTTGAACAGCACTGTGAGCACAGCAAATACGCTTACTTTTAATTCAGCACAAAGTATGTGGCTTAATGATAGCATTTACCGCACCGTATATGAAGTGGCAGACAACAATGAAATTATAGATAGTATTGGGATATTGATCACTAGTGTGAATGACATAGCCAACAATACTCAACTACAATTTAACGACTCTATGCTTTTTAAAATTGATACAAAAAATCCGAATGTAGTAAGTACATCAGTAAGTGATTATATTCTCACCATTAACGATATTGGAAGTCAGGCAATTGTATTTACATTAGGATTTGACAAACCAATGAACACTAGTATATTTCCTACAATTGGCTTTACAACAGCTGGATTATCGGGTACAGTTTTAAGCAATAATACAAGCAATACATTTTGGATTGATTCATTAAATTGTCAACTCAGTTTTAATTTACAAAATGTAATTCAAGAAAGTTTTAACATAGGAATTATACTGAGTGGACTTAAGGATATTTCGGGCAATAGTCCAAGTGCTATACAAATTGATTCACTATTTAGCATTGATACCAAGCGCCCAGTAATTGTAAATTATAATCCGTCTGAAAATATTATTGCCGATGCCAGTGTTGGTAGCGGTGGATTTTTTGTAGATATCACTTATAACGAAAAAATGAACACAACTCAATTGCCGGTAGTTGAACTATACAACAATGGAAGTTTATTGGCCGATGCCAGCTATGCAATTTTTAGTAGCAATTGGTTAAACGATACCACCTTTCATGCTTTATTTAATGTGATAGATAATAATATTGAAATTACAGACTTGAGTTTACAAATTAATTTTGGACAAGATGTTTCTGGTAACGGGCAAACATTGAATACTGTTACTAATTGGATTGACCTTGATACTAAAA
The DNA here is from genome assembly GCA_044370815.1 of Bacteroidia bacterium. Taxonomy (GTDB): domain Bacteria; phylum Bacteroidota; class Bacteroidia; order UBA4408; family UBA4408; genus CAIKXD01. Next base: position 411 of record JBILUU010000293.1, on the reverse strand, counting down.
ATCCGTCAATCCTTGTTTTAAGTGCCAACACTTATTTAGTGAATTCCGGTAATTCAAATTTTCAATTAATAGCAGTATTTGATGAACCTATTGATAATGCTAATTCTCCCGTATTTGATTTTGTGGCTGCTCAAAACGTAAGCAGTATATTAAGTCTTGATACAAATGCTTCTGCTTGGTTAAACTCCTATACCTATAAATCGGTTTATGATGTTCAAAACATTGCATTTAGTGAACCTGAGATAGATGTTGTGACACAGCAAGTTTATGACATGGCAGGAAATTTAATCACCAATTTTGTATATGATAATTACTTTGGAATACACTACGATCCGCTAAGTGTAAGTAATATCATCGAAAACAATCAAACCTATATTTATCCTAACCCCATTGAAGCAGCTGGATTGCTAA
>JBILUU010000292.1:0-4157 GCA_044370815.1 Bacteroidia bacterium | reverse complement strand
ACTAGAAATGTGCGAAATTTAACCCTGATTACTTAACCTTAAACCCAAAAACTACCTATGGTTTTGACCGCCTCCGCCACTTGACCAACTCGTACCAAAAAACCGATATCAAAGCGATGCCGGTAATCTGTAAAAGTGCAAGCGGAGCAATTGCCACAAATCCAAAAAAGGCGCTGAAAGGTTCAATATAAATGAGCACCCCACTCAATAAAACAGTGATGGCAATCATCACAATTACTAATTTATTGGGATAGTGTATTGTTTTAAGTACCAAAAATTGCAAAGACCTGTTTTCAAGTGTTAGAAAAATATTGGATAACACCAATGTTGCGAATACCATGGTGCGTGTGTACGCCTCACCTCCCTGCTGATTTACTGATAACCGATAGGCAAATAAAACACCTGCGGTAATCATGAGTCCTTTCATAATACTGATACTTAGCTCCTTCATGTTAAAAAAGGATTTTGACATCAAGCGAGGAGGCTGTATCATGGCATTACTTTCCATAGGCTCATTTTCATAAATAATTGAGCAGGTTGGTCCCATAATCAATTCAAGAAAAATAACGTGAACAGGAGAAAAAATGTTAGGGTATATCCATCCTAATACCAAGGGTATTAATACGGTTAGAATAATTGGAATATGAATGGCTATTATATATTGTACTGCTTTTTTAAGATTGGTATATATTTTTCTTCCTACACCAATTGCATCAATCATTTTCGACAAATCATCGTCTACCAAAATTAAAGAAGCTGCATCGCGTGCAATAGCTGTTCCTTTTTTACCCATAGCAATTCCGATATGCGCTGCTTTTAGTGCAGGACCATCATTGACACCATCTCCTGTCATGGCAACAATTTTATTTGATGCTTTAAGCGCATTTATAACACGTAATTTTGCTTCAGGAAACATACGTGTAAAAATATTTGTTTGCATGGCAGCAACCTTCAATTGCTCATCGGTGAGTTGTATGGCATCTTCTCCAGAAAGCGCCTGTTGAGTTCCGTGAAAGTTTATTTTTTTAGCAATTGCCGCAGTAGTAATTGCATTATCACCGGTTATTATTTTTACATTAATTCCGGCTTTATAAAATCCTTGCAATACCTCATTAATATTGGCTTTAGGCGGATCGTAAAATGCAACCAATCCAATAAATTGAAATGCAAACTCTTCCTGATTTTTTGGAAAGTTTTGATCAATATGCTTGGCTTGCCCTACGCCTAAAACTCTATATCCCTCACCTGCAAATTGATCTATTGCTGCATGTACTTTTGCTGCCTCCTGATCTGATAATTGGCAAACCCTGATCAGTGCTTCGGGAGCACCTTTACAAGCCACAATCATTTCGCCATTGGGCTGCCTGAAAATATGTGTCATCATAGGCGGTTTGCCTGAAAGAGGGTACTCGTGTACAAACTCATAGTTCACTCTTTCATCAATATCAACTATGTTGGCATACGCCTTATGCAAAGCAATTTCCATTGGATCAAAGGGCTCGGGTTCACTACTCCACATGGCCATCGAGATAATTTCATGCGACTGACTTTTCGACACATCATGTATATCTGCACAGGTATTGCTGCCATGTAAATATATTTTTACAAGCTCCATCCTATTTTCTGTGATGGTACCTGTTTTATCTATACAAATAACCGAAGCACTTCCCAATGTTTCAACAGTTTTCATTTGCTTTACGATGATGCCCATTTTCATGAGTCGCCAGGCACCAAGAGCCATAAAGGTGGCAAATGCAACAGGAATTTCCTCGGGTAAAATACTCATTGCTATTGTAAGTGCTTTGAGCAAGCTTTGAACGAATTCCTGAGTATGATAATAATTAAAAGCCCATACAAGAAAGAACACAACACCTCCAACAAATACCATTTTTTTGACAAACCGATTGATTTGTAATTCGAGTGGTGTTTTTTCCTCGGGGATGTTGTGCAGGCTGAGTCCTATTTTACCCATTTGTGTGTTTGCACCGATAGCAGTTACTTGAATAACGGCTGAACCACTCACAACATTGCTGCCCTGCATCGCAAGATTATTCATTGTTTTAAAAACAGGCATCGATTCACCGGTAAGCAAGGCCTCATTGACAGAAAAATCGTGCGATTCTACCACGATACCGTCTGCAGCCACATAGTCACCTTCCTCGGCAAGTAAACAATCATCAATTACCAATTCGTGTACAGGCAACTCCATTTTTTTACCGTTGCGAATTACCTTGCAGTTGGGCCTTGTGTATTGCTTCAATAATTCAATGGCATTTCTACTTCTTCGTTCTTGATAAACAGAAATAGCTGACACGAATAATATGGCTACACATAAAAAAATCCCATCATCAATTTTCCCGCTTATGAAGTATATGAATGAAGAAATCAACAACAATATTACCATTGGCTCTGACACCAAACTGAGTAGTAGTTTAAGAAAGTGATACTCACTTTTTTTCGCGGTGGTATTTGTCCCATGCAGCAGAGCAGATTGCTTTACTTCATCACTTGTAAGTCCCGATATTTTCCATGAATTTTGGCTCATAATTAATGAAGATGTGCACAGTTATACCATAAACTCATGGGCTAATTTATAAGAAGTAAAGGCATAAGATGATGCCTAATTAACTCAACAAAGATATTAAGTTAGCGCAGGGGTGCGTATTTATTTTTAAAATAAAAACACTATTTTGGTTCAAAATATTTTTGAGATGGATTACAACCTATTACTACTTGCGCTGGCTCCTGGTCTTGCTATTATGATTTTTATTTATTGGAAAGATAAACTCGATAGAGAACCTAGACGATTATTAATTTTAGCATTCTTATTGGGTTGTTTCAGCATCTTGCCTGCCATTTATTTTAACTTATTTCTATCACAGATATTGAATGTTGAGGTGAGCCATTCTATGTCTGTAACCTTTACCTATGCCTTTTTTGTGGTTGCCCTCTCAGAAGAATTGAGCAAGTTTATACTTTTAAAAGGTGTATTATTCCCAATGCCACAGTTTGACGAGCCCTACGATGGCATTACCTACTCTGTGATGATTGGGATGGGATTTGCCACACTTGAGAACGTGATGTATGTTTTTAGGGCTGAAAATGGGTATATGGTTGGTTGGTTGCGCGCTTTTACTGCTGTTCCTGCGCATGCTACGTTTGCTGTTGCAATGGGTTACTTTGCCGGTTTGGCAAAATTTAATTCCGAAAAGAAATTTCTTTATTTGCTATCGGGCTTATTGTTGGCTATATTTTTGCATGGCTTTTATGATTTTTTATTGATGCAAAAAAATTATCCAAGCATTGCTTTAGGTGCATTTGTTTCAGTTGCGATATCAGTTTATTTTTCAATGAAAGCCATCAAACTGCATCAAAAAATTTCTCCACATAGAGAGAATAGTGATACTTTTAAAAAGTGGAAATTATAAGATTTATTTTTTCTATAATTTGAAAATTTTAATTATAAAAATTCTACTTTCAAACTTTCATTCTTGAAGCTTTTCTTTTATTTTTTCCCAAGTGTTGATCGATAAAACTGTTTCAAACTTGGCCTTTTTGTTGGCACTATATTCCAATATATATGCAGCTCTTTCACCAGAATCTGGGTGAGTATTAATCCAAGTTAAATATTTTGAGGATTCATTTTCCTTTTCAGAAAGTTTGTATAAAAAATTTGCAAATGGCTCTGGATTTATTTTTGCATTAAATAAATAGTCAACGGCCTTTAGATCTGCTTCTTTTTCTAAGCTTCTATCGAAGGCAGAAGATGATAAAATTTTTGCCGTTTCTTTAATAACTTCCCCTCCGCTTCCCGTTGTCATTGAAATTAATACCGAAAGGCCAACCTCTTTAACCAATTTCTTCATGACATGTTTAAGCTGCATATGGGCTATTTCATGAGAAATAACACCTGCTAATTCATTCTGATTATCGGTGTTTAAAATTAATCCACTATATACTATTAGGTGATTATTAGGCAAGGCAAATGCATTAATTTCGTCTTTACTAAGTATATGAACATTAATTAAATCTCTTTCTATATTATTTGATAAACATATCACTGAAACAAGACTATCAATAGCATTTATGACATAAGGGTTTTTAACTTCATCTTCGGATTTTTGAAATATTTCCCAAAAAAGTTTACCAAGTTTCTC
>JBILUU010000026.1:0-14570 GCA_044370815.1 Bacteroidia bacterium | reverse complement strand
GTAGAAAAAGAGGCCTGCCCACACAACTTGGCACCTACAAGCAGCACCACTGCACAGCTTGCCATGGGCGATGCATTAGCCGTTTGTTTGCTCGAGTGCAGAGATTTTAAAAGCGAAGACTTTGCAAGATTTCACCCAGGCGGATCGCTCGGTAAACGCTTGTATTTAAAGGCAGGGGATATTGCAGCACAAAACCAAAAACCTAGAGTTAAGGCAGCAGAAACTATTCGTAATGTAATTATCGAAATATCATCGAAAAGAATTGGTGCTACCGTAGTATTGGATGATGATACCATAGCCGGTATTATTACCGATGGTGATATCAGAAGGATGATGGAAAAACATGAACACATCAACCATTTGAAAGCAAGCGACATTATGAGTAAGCATCCTAAAACAATTGATGCTGCTGAGTTGGCAACAGCGGCTCTTGAGATTATGCAACAGCATAATATTTCACAACTGATTGTAACAAAATCTGGTTCATTCGAGGGTTTCATTCACTTACACGATTTATTAAAAGAGGGAATCAAATAATCAATATGGCATTACATTTAAAGTGGTTTACGTTTAATCCTTTTAGCGAAAACACCTATATTTTATATGGCGATAATAAGGATTGCATCATTTTTGATCCGGGCTGCTCATCTATGCAAGAAGAACAAATGCTCACTCAATTTATTGATGAAAAAAAACTTGTTCCCAGTAGATTGATCCTGACACATGCACACATCGATCATGTGATGGGGGTTAAATTTACAGCCGGTAAGTATGGTTTAAAATTAGAAATGCATGAGGCTGACTTACCCGTGTATGAGTCTGCCGGCAATATTGCCAGAATGTATGGTTTACCTTTTAATCAAGGCCCTCAGCCACAAATTTTCTTAGATGAGCAAGATGAGCTTGTGATTGATAATACGTTATTACAAATATTTCACACGCCCGGTCATTCTCCCGGGAGTATTTGTTTTTACTGTAAGCAAAATAACTTTTTAATTGGGGGTGATGTATTGTTCAATGGAAGCATTGGGCGCACCGATTTGCCCGGAGGTGATTTCGACATATTGAGCCATAGCATTAAATCCAAACTATATACGCTACCTGATGAAACCACTGTATTTTCGGGACATGGCAGTAGTACAAAAATAGGGCAGGAAAAATTACATAATCCATTTGTGACTATATGAGCAAGTTTTTAATTGTTTGTTTAGGAAATATTGGCAGCGAGTATGAAAATACAAGGCACAATATTGGCTTTAAAGTGGCTGATGAGTTAGCTTTTGCGGGTCAAACACAATTTGTTCAAGATAGGTTAGCATTTCGTTGCGAGGTGAAAGTAAAAGGTAAGCTAATGATCATCATTAAACCAACTACCTATATGAATTTGAGTGGCAAAGCTCTCAACTATTGGATGCAGGCCGAAAAAATCAATGCTGAAAATATATTAGTAGTTACTGATGATATCTCGTTACCTTTTGGTTCCTTGCGCATTAAACCCAAGGGCAGCGATGGCGGACACAACGGCTTAAAAAGTATACAGGAAACGTTGGGCAATGATATTTATGCCCGACTACGTTTTGGCGTAGGAAGCAGTTTTGCCAAAGGGAAACAAGTTGAATATGTATTGGGCGTATGGAATGCCGAGGAGCAGCAAACCTTACAAGAAAGAATAAAAATTGCAGCGGAAATGATTAAATCATTTTGCACCATTGGATTGCAATTAACCATGACGCAGTTTAATAACAAGTAATACCCATTACACTTTTTATTTAGTCCAATTATGGCATAGCCATACACTGCTCATTCAAGTGGTATACTTTTTAATTGATAAAATTAAATCTTAGGCCTTGAGGGAATTATCCTCGTTTACCCAAATTAAGCAATAGGAGATTGGAAAATCGAACTACTTGCTTTAGTTGGGTTAATCCCGATTTAGAAAATGTTATCAGATTTGTAAAAATCTGATTTACAGTTTCTTTATCGTTTACGCATTTCTAATGCGTAATCTGGGTTTATGAGGTTGCAAACGATAAGAATAGAAACAAAAAAACACCTTTTGCATAAACGCAGAAAGGTGTGTATAATCAATTATTGGGCTTGCAACTAGCTAATAGCGGGAAACCAACTATTGTGAAGTGCGATTAATAATCATCTTCATCATCGATATCTAACCCGTTGAAATCGTCAAGTCCTGTTAAATCATCATCAAAAATTTCCTCATCATCATCTTCAAACACGCTTGGATTTTTTGAACGTTTAACTTCTTTTGATTTGATAGGCTTGAGTTTTAAAGCTTTCTTGCCTTCAGACTCCCCGGCAATGCCTTTCTTGGCAGGTGTCGATTTTTTTGAATTGTTTGATTTTTTCATGACAAACTGGTGATACAAAAAATTTTATTCCACAATTATACATTTTTTTATAAAAACAAGTTTCGTTTGGTTTATTTTTTTTTGTCGATGAATTTCAAATCGAATTGCCCTGATTTGATTGAATTGATAAAAAAGTGAGATTAAAGTTACCATTCGCATACAGTTGAAATCAGCGGTTGGCACGATTGACAAACACGATTTATGGATAAAGTTATTTGATTTTACTAGAAAACTACATGAAATTATTCCGTTTGGGCAAGACTAAATAATTTGAAACTTCTGATTTCAATAACAGAATCCATTAATTAGGGATAAATTAAACTTGATATAATTCAAAAAAGTAACTTTGCAACAAAAACAATTTATGGAAAACGGAACAGTTAACCTGCATATTGCTGATCATATAGGTAGCATTGAATTTTTTCACCCGCAAAGCAATAGTTTACCGGGCGCTTTGTTAAACAAGTTGGCAGAGACTATTACAGAAGCTGGCAACAATGATGATATTAAAGTAATTGTATTACGCAGTGCAGGAAACAAAGCATTTTGTGCCGGAGCCAGTTTCGATGAATTGATTGCAATAAAAGAATTTGCAGCAGGTAAGCAATTTTTTTCGGGGTTTGCCAAAGTCATTAACGCCATGCGAAAAGCACCTAAATTTATTATTGCAAGAGTTCAAAATAAGGCCGTGGGTGGTGGTGTAGGTATTGCTGCCGCTGCCGATTATACTTTTGCGGTAAAAGACGCTTCGGTAAAATTAAGTGAACTTGCAGTTGGGATTGGTCCATTTGTAGTTGGGCCAGCTGTAGAGCGTAAACTTGGCACCTCGGCATTTACAGCCCTTTCAATCAATGCTACGGAATGGCGTAGTGCTCAGTGGGCCTATGAAAAAGGTTTGTATGCCGAGATATTTGATGATGAAACAGCAATGGATGAATCTATCCAAAAACTTGCACAAAAGCTCGGAAAAAGCAATCCCGAGGCCATGATGATGCTTAAAAAAGTATTTTGGGAAGGCACCGATCATTGGGATACCCTTTTAACTGAAAGAGCCGGTATGAGTGGCAAGCTTGTATTGAGCGAGTTTACCGTGAATGCAATCAATTCTTTTAAAAGCAAGTAGTTGATGAGTGAAAAACTGATTGATATCAGAAGTTTACAACTTGATGAACTGATTGCCTATTTTGAGCAGGCAGGAGAGAAAGCATATCGCGCCAAGCAAGTTTATGAATGGCTTTGGAAAAAGCAAGCCATTTCCTTTGATGAAATGACCAACCTGTCCATCTCGCTAAGAGAGATGCTGCATAAAAATTTTATCATCAGAGCTGTTGTTGTTTCCGATCATCAAATAAGCAGCGATAGAACCATTAAAAATGCTTTCAAATTATATGATGGTAGTATTGTTGAAGGAGTATTGATACCTGCTTCAACCGGAAGAATGACGGCTTGTATTTCATCGCAAGTGGGCTGCTCACTTACATGCAAATTTTGTGGCACAGGCCGATTAAAGTTGATGCGCAATATTAACGCTGATGAAATTTTTGACCAGGTTAAGCTTATTAGAGATCAAAGCTTACAGCATTATGGGCAACCGCTGTCTAATGTTGTTTATATGGGAATGGGTGAACCTTTGCTCAACTATAAGAATGTGCTTAAATCGGTAGAGATGCTGACCTCTCATCAAGGTCTTGGATTGGCTCCCAGGCGTATTACCGTATCAACTGCCGGTATTGCCAAGATGATTAAAAAATTAGGTGACGACCAGGTAAAGTTTCATTTGGCACTGTCGCTACACGCAGCCAATGATGAGAAGCGGAATAAGATAATGCCTATCAACGAACAAAACTCTTTGGAGTCGTTGATTGATGCGCTCAATTATTTTTATGAAAAAACCGGAGAAAGAGTTACGTTGGAGTACATTGTTTTTAAGGACTTCAACGATTCTTTGAAAGATGCGAAAGAGCTTGCAGATTTTTGCTACAGAGTTAAAAGCAAGGTTAACATCATTGAATACAATCCTATTGAGGCGGGAGCGTTTGAACAAACCACACCTGAGCGACTAGAGGCCTTTGCTGCCTATTTGCAAAGCAGAAAAGTAATTGTAAACATACGTAGAAGCAGAGGCAAAGATATTGATGCTGCTTGCGGACAGCTTGCCAATAAAAATGGAGCTGTAGTTGAGCGCGTAATGAAGCAATAAAATTTTTACAGGCAATTTACGTACTCAAATGACAATGCTTTGCCACTTTGTTGAAGAGTTCGGTAGGGTTAAATGGTTTGGCAATATAATCGTTCATGCCTGCGGCCTCCACTTGTTGTCGTACCTCTTGCATGGCTGCTGCTGTCAAAGCTAAAATAGGCAATTTTTGATAATACTCTCCGGGTATAGTTCTGATGGCTCTTGTGGCCTGAAAACCATCCATCTCGGGCATTTGTAAATCCATCAGTACAATATCAAATTTTTGTTGCTTCACCTTTTCAACCCCTATCAAACCATTTTCAGCGAAAGTGAAAGCAGCACCCCATTTATTTAAAAATTTAGACGCTACAAGCTGATTTATGGCATTGTCTTCGACAATTAAAATTTTTAGACCTTTAAAGATTTGTTCCTTGTTTTGTATCTTATCTGTTTCATTGGTTTTAGCTGACTCGCTGATTCCAAAAGCATAGTCAAAATAAAAATGTGATCCAATACCGGGCTCACTTTCTAAGTGTATGCGGCTATTTCGCAACTCCAATAAGCGCTTGGTAATGGTAAGTCCCAATCCTGTGCCACCATATTTTCTGGTAGTGTCATTACTTGCTTGTTCAAAGCTTTCAAAAATAATTGTTTGTTTATCCTTACGAATACCAATTCCTGTATCTTTCACCGAGAAGGTTAGCAACACTTTATTATCGCGCAATTCCTTTAAGATAACAGAAGTATAGATTCCCCCGATTTTAGTAAACTTAATGGCATTGATAATTAAATTGCTCAGGATTTGATTGATTCGAACCGGGTCTCCAACCAAAACAGCAGGAATTTGCTCATCAATCATAAACTCAAAAGTGAGATTTTTTTCAGCTGCTTGTAACGACAATGAATGCTCGATACCATTTAACAATTCTCTAATATTGAAGTCAACATCTTCGAACTCCACCTTGCCTGCATCTATCTTACTAAAATCTAAAATATCGTTGATGATGACCATTAAATTATCGGCACTAAACTTGAGTGTTTTGAGGTTATTTTCTTGTTCGGTATTTTTATTTTCATCAATCAATAAATGCGTAAGTCCAATAATTGCGTTCATTGGTGTGCGTATCTCATGACTCATGGTGCTTAAAAAATTCTCTTTGGCTTTGGCTGATTTTTCTGCTTGCTCTTTGGCCGCTGTTAATTCATAAGTACGCTGAAATACTTGCTTTTCGAGCAATTCTTTGTCCAGTTTAAGTTTACGTTCACGTAAAAATATCAGTAGGCGAATCAACAATAGCACCGACAATACAACAACAACATAAAACCATGTTTGCTGCCAAATTGGTGGCATGATGATTATTTTTACGGAAACATCATTATCGGTCCAAACACCATTGTTATTGCTTACTTTAACCCTGAAAATATATTCACCGGGTTCAATATTGGTATAACTTGCGAAACGTCTTTTTGGTGAGTCAATCCAATCGTTATCAAAACCTTCAAGTTTGTAGCTGTAACGAATTTTTTGAGGATTTAAAAAGTTGAGTGCAATAAAGTCGAAAGAAAAATAATTCTGATCGTAGTTCAACGTGATAACTTTTTTGAATGCCACCGAGGTGTCGAGAGCAAACTCATTATCAAATACTTTAAATGAAGTTAAATAAAGCGGAGGGTTAAAAATATTGTCTTCCACACTATCGGGGTGAAAGGCCACTAATCCAGAAATACCGCCAAAATAGAAATAACCTTTGCTGTCGGTAAAACAAGCATTACTGTTAAATTCGTTGGTACAAATACCCTCACTTTCATCATAACTTCTTAATGTATTTTGAATAATCAAAAGGGCTTTGTCGGGTTGCTGTGTAATGAGTTGCGGTTGTGGAATTGTAAATCGACAAATTCCTTTATTGGTGCTAAACCAAAGGCGCTTGTGCTTATCTTCCAAGATTGCATATATAACTCCGTTTGGTAGACCTTTTGCCTCATCAATAACAAAAAACTTTTTTGCCGAAGGAACATAGGCATTTAATCCTGAACTAGTGCCTATCCAAATAGTATGGTATGAATCTTCGAATACACATATGGCATCATTGCTACTAAGTGAATTGGGATTATTTTTAATACGGGTAAAGTGCTTGAATTCGTTCTTCGTTTTGTCGTAAAAATCTACTCCCTTTTGTTCGAGAGCAAGCCAAATATTTTTGTTATGGTCTTCAAGAATGTTAACCACATCATTGCTTCCCAAACTTGTTTTATCATTAGGTTGATGCTTATATTTTTTAATTTCTTTGTTTTTCGTATTGTATGTATTCAAACCCTTGTTGATGTTGGCAATCCAGAATAGTCCATCACTGTCAAGCATCATGGTATAGATGGCATCACTACTGAGTGAGTTAGGATTTTCGACATCATGCTTTAGGTTGACAAAAGATTTTTTAGCTGGGTTAAACACACTGATACCACCTGACCTTGTTGCCAACCAATAATTTCCTTCAGCATCTGGCACTATGGAAGAGATGAAATTATCGGCAATCGAGTTTGGATTCTTAGGGTCGTGTAGCCATGCTTTTGCTTTGCCGTTAAACGGATTAATCATGTTCAATCCTCCTGATGAAGTGCCGAGTAACAGATTATTGTTGTATTCATTTACCGCCCAAACATCATGGTCGTTGAGTGCACCAGACTCAAACGGATTGCTTTGAAAGTTTTTAAATTTTACCGAACGCTCATTAAAAATTTGAAGACCACCACCATCGGTGCCGATATAAAAAATACCATTTTGACCACTACAAATTGTTCTAATAAAATTGGTGCTTAATGAATTATTGATTTTAGGGCTTTGGGATTGATGTCCCATTTCGCCAGTGATGAGATTAATGATAAAAATGCCCTGGTTGGAGGATGCAAGCCAAAGGTTGTTATACTTGTCAACGATGGCATTGCTGATTTCCGAAGATAGGTTTTTAATTTTTTGGGATGACTCAATAAATAGCTGTTGCGATCGCAAACTTTTGGTATGAAGTTGATGAATTGCACCGCTTTTGGTAATTATTAAAATATCATCTGACTGTTGATTGGACTTAAGGATTGCTATGATATCATTGGTTTCACTTGTTTCATTATGGCTATTAATTACTTTTTTGAATGATTCGGTATTTTTGTCGAAACTGCTGATACCGCCACCTTCGGTGCCAATCCACAACCTATTGGCATTGTCTTCATATATACAATTGATGTTGTTTGATGGTATAGAATTAACATCATTGAATTTGTTTTTGAATGACCTGAATGTTTGTTTCAGTTTATCAAATTCATTAATGCCGGCATCTTTGGTTCCAATCCACATAAGCCCATCATTTGTTTGATAGATACATGTGATGTGCGCGCTACTGGGCCCTCTGAAATTATCATGATCTTTTAAATATCGGGTAAACTGTTTTGTTTTTCGATTGAATAAATTGAGCCCTCCATCTTTGGTTCCTACCCAAATATTACCTTCATTATCTTCAAACAAACAAGTGATATAGTTTGAAGAAATGCTATTTTTATTGAGTGGATCATGTTTGTAAATCACAAACTCATAGCCATCATACATGTTTAAACCATCACTGGTACCTAGCCAAACAAATCCAAATCTGTCTTGTATGATGGTAAAAACTGAACTCTGCGACAAGCCCTTATCAATGCTGACCTGTTTAAATCTAAGGAGATTATCCACAGTAATTTTTCCTGCCAACAGCGCATGACAAAAAGCGCAAAGCAGCAGCATAACAAGGCCAATTTTTTTCAAATTATTCATTGATAGCTTTTAATGCATTAAAATCTTCATGCTCATCATACTGTTGAAATTAAGCATTCAATATCGGAATTTAATTTCAAGGGAAGGCACATGAATGAGATTAAACTAGCTGATGTGTAAAATAATTATCATTCAAATATAACAAAGAAAAAATCAAACACAAATCTAGTTATGCCACTGTGATTTGTAAATTGTCCCACAATTTAAAATTTTATAGTGGTAAAAACAAATTTGAGCTATTACTTAATACTGATCAGTATGTGTAAAAAGGCTATGTCACAATTGAACTATATTGAAAGTGCAATCGTTATTTCTCTCAAAATGAGGTTAAATTCTGCTGATATCCGCTTCAGGATGAATCCCCTTTTGGTGATATAAATGTTCGAACAGTTGCTTTGCAAAATAAGGTGCCAGCAATACAGCTTTTGTTCCCATACCGTTTAAAATAGCTAATTGAGGGAGGTTAGGATGTTTTCCTAGCAATGGCCTACGATCTTTTGTGCTTGGTCTGATGCCTGCCTGTTGGTCAATGATTTCGATATTTGATTTAACCAGTTTATTCAACTTTTGCATAATTTCGTTGCGCCCTTCTGATGTGGGTTCCTCATTTATTTTATCCCACACATACGTGGCACCAACCCTGTATGCACCTTCGTGTAAAGGCAAAACAAATACACCTTTATTCAATACCTGATTACCTGTATTTAAGTGCTCGATTTTTACAGTTAATAACTCCCCTTTTGCTGGAACAAAAGGTAAATTATTAAAAAAAGGATTGTTGATTGCCCTGTACCCTTCACAAAAAATGAGGTAATTGGCTTTATAGTTTTGCCATTTCACACCCCCACTCACAAGCTCTATGTCATTGTATGAAAATGCTTCATTCACGTAGCTCTCTTTAGTTTTAAGATAATCTGCCCAAGCTGTTAACATACTTTTTACATCCACATTTCCTGCTTTATTTACTGTTGCCAACCCATAATGTAAATTAATACAATCGTTAAATGTATCATCTGAAATACACTGATTAAGATAGTCGGAAAAAGCAGTCTGTTGCGCCTTTTGGAGCCACTGTTGTTTTTCATCTTCGCCAACAAAAACTTTTACAATAGTTCGTGGCCTGTGAAATTTGGCATTACAACACCATTCGATGTATTCGTAACTTTGATTGAGCACTGGCAACAACTCGTCAATCAACCAGCTTTTTACTACTCTTTTAAACACAATTGGGTTGTACAAACCTGCTGCCACTTTTGATGAGGTAACTGATTTTTCATCATCAATTACCAATACCTTTTTATTGTTTTTTAGAAACTCGGCACTCATCAATGTACCACTAATTCCTTGCCCAACAATAATGGCATCAACATTTTTCACCATGTGTATAAAATAAAAAAGCTGCCTGAAAAATCATCCAGGCAGCTGAGAATAAAAATTTAGATATTAAGCAACACTTGCTCTGATAATGTTTAGTGCACCTCCGGCTTTAAACCATTCTATTTGACCTTCGTTGTAGCTGTGGTTTACTATAATTTCATCAACGCTGCCATCTTTATGATTCAACACGAGTGTAAGCGGCTTTCCTTGTGTAAATGAAGTAAGTCCAACGATATCTATACTGTCATCTTCTTGTATTTTGTTGTAATCTTCCTTATTAGCAAAAGTAAGAGCAAGCATTCCTTGTTTCTTAAGATTTGTTTCGTGAATACGAGCAAACGATTTTACCAAAACAGCTCTTACGCCTAAATGACGAGGCTCCATGGCTGCATGTTCGCGAGAAGAGCCTTCTCCATAATTTTCATCACCTACTACCAACGAGCCAATGTTAGCCGCCTTATAAGCCCTTTGAACCGCAGGCACTGCACCATATTCACCTGTTAGTTGATTTTTAACAGAATCGGTTTTATCATTAAATGCATTTACTGCACCAATAAGCATGTTATTACTGATATTATCGAGATGTCCTCTGTATTTTAGCCATGGACCTGCCATAGAGATATGATCGGTAGTACATTTACCTTTAGCTTTGATGAGCAATTTGAGTCCTTTTAAGTCAACACCTTCCCACGCTTTGAATGGCTCGAGTAATTGTAATCTGTCGCTTGAAGGCGATACCAGTACCTTCACTGTGCTTCCATCTTCAGCAGGAGCCTGATAACCTGCATCTTCTACCGCAAAACCTTTTGGAGGCATTTCCATACCAGTTGGCTCATCTAATTTTACTTTTTCGCCTTTATCGTTTGTAAGATAATCGGTAGCGGGATTGAAAGTTAAATCACCTGCAATAGCAAGTGCAGTAACAATCTCAGGGGAAGCTACAAAAGAGTGTGTATTAGGATTTCCATCGGCACGCTTGCTAAAATTTCTGTTGAAAGAAGTGATGATAGAATTTTTCTCTTGCTTTTCGGCACCATGACGCGCCCACTGCCCTATACATGGGCCGCAAGCATTGGCCAACACCACGCCACCCATTTTATCAAAGGTGCTTAAGAATCCGTCACGCTCAACTGTAAATCGCACCTGTTCTGAACCCGGTGTAATGGTAAATTCAGATTTTGCTTTCAGGCCTTTATCAACCGCCTGTTTAGCGAGCGAGGCAGAACGAGAAATATCTTCATAAGAGGAGTTGGTGCAAGAACCTATTAAGCCTACAGATAATTGTTGAGGCCATCCGTTTTCTTTGACTGCTGAAGCAAACTTACTCAAAGGCCAAGCTAAATCAGGAGTAAAAGGACCATTGATGTGTGGTTCTAATTCTGAAAGGTTAATTTCAATAACCTCATCAAAATATTGTGAAGGATTTGCATACACTTCATCATCTCCTCTCAAATGTGCAGCCACACCATCGGCAAGGGCAGCAACATCGGCCCGACCCGTTCCTTTCAAATAAGTACTCATTTTGTCGTCATAGCAGAAGATTGAAGTTGTTGCACCAATTTCGGCACCCATATTACAAATTGTACCTTTTCCTGTGCAGCTTAGCGAGTTTGCACCTTCTCCAAAATATTCCACAATTTTATCGGTACCACCTTTCACGGTTAGAATGCCTGCTACTTTTAGAATTACATCTTTGGCAGAAGCCCAACCGCTGAGTTTTCCGGTTAATTTAACACCTATCAATTTAGGGAACTTAAGCTCCCAAGGTAGGCCGGCCATTACATCACAAGCATCGGCACCACCAACACCTATGGCAATCATACCAAGGCCACCTGCATTTACCGTATGACTATCGGTGCCAATCATCATCCCTCCAGGGAAAGCATAATTCTCGAGCACCACTTGATGAATAATTCCTGCACCCGGCTTCCAAAAGCCAATTCCGTATTTGTTAGATACAGAGGCTAAAAAATCATATACCTCCTTATTTTTATCATTAGCAGTTGCTAAGTCGGCTGCTGCACCTTCTTTAGCTTGTATTAAGTGATCGCAATGCACCGTGCTAGGCACAGCAACCTGTGGACGACCGGCTTGCATGAATTGCAATAAAGCCATTTGAGCAGTTGCATCTTGCATAGCTACTCTATCGGGATTAAAGTCAACATATGAATTCCCTCTTGTGTATGGCGCATTTGGCAATGCCTCATTGAGGTGAGCATACAATATTTTTTCGGTTAAGGTGAGCGGTTTACCGGTCATTTTTCGTGCCGCTTCAACCCTTGAAGGAAGGGAAGCATACACCTTTTTAATCATTTCAATATCAAAGG
The DNA here is from genome assembly GCA_044370815.1 of Bacteroidia bacterium. Lineage (GTDB taxonomy): Bacteria > Bacteroidota > Bacteroidia > UBA4408 > UBA4408 > CAIKXD01. Next base: position 2,519 of record JBILUU010000026.1, on the reverse strand, counting down.
CCATAAATATTTTTTTTAATGGATTTTAAGTTTGCAAAATTATAAAAATATGTGGAATGAAAAATCATGCGGATGTGATTTCGCCACGTAAATTTTTAGAGAGATTACTTTTTATTTCATCAATATTGGAAAAATTACCAAACAGATACATCAACTTAGTAATAGCAGCCTCAAATGTTATGTCGCAACCACCAATAACACCGGCCTTAAGTAGCCCTTTGCTTGTGGCGTAACGGCCTTGGTTAACAGCTCCTTGATTGCACTGAGTAACATTTAATACAACCAAATTTCTTTGAGACACTGCATTTTCAATTTCATTTAAAAACCATTCCTGTGTTGTTGCATTTCCAGAACCAAATGTTTCTATGATAAGCGCTTTAAGGCCATTACTATGCAACACACTTGATACCACAGCAGGTGTAATGCCGGGAAAAAGTTTAAGCACTCCAATATTGCCATCCATATCTAATCTTAATTTAAGCTCACCCGATGGTTTGGGCATTAAACAAGGATAATTGTATTCTATATTGATTCCTGCCTCGGCCAATACAGGATAGTTAGGCGATTTAAACGCATCAAAATGCTCGGCATTATATTTATGTGTGCGATTACCTCGGTAAAGTTTATATTCGAAATAAATGGCAACCTCATTAATCACAGGGAAACCATGATTTTTGGCAGCAGCAATTTCAATTGCTGTGATGAGGTTTTCTTTACCATCAGTACGAATCATTCCTATAGGTAACTGCGAACCGGTAAGAATAACCGGCTTGCCAAGATTTTCGAGCATAAAACTTAAGGCAGAAGCTGTGTAAGCCATTGTATCGCTGCCGTGCAATATTACAAAACCATCAAACAGTTGATAATTATCATCAATTATTGCAGCTAATTTTTGCCAAGCGTCAATGGTCATATCAGATGAGTCAATTGGCTTATCAAATGACTTTACCGAGAGCTCCAAGTCGAATTTTTCTACCTCGGGAACCTGTTTATAAAGATGCTCAAAATCAAATGGAACAAGTGTATTTGTTCTATTATCGAGCACCATACCTATCGTTCCACCGGTGTATATGATTAGAATTTTTGTTTTCACACGCCAAAGATTTGTATTGAATTTTTAGTGGTAATTTCAGCCACCTCTAACAAGCTACACTGCTTTATTTCTGCTAATTTTTCGGCAACATGACGTATATAGGCACTTTCATTTCTTTTACCTCTGTGAGGCACAGGAGCGAGATAAGGTGCATCTGTTTCAAGTACCAAATGATCCAATGAAATATTCTCGAGTGCTTTATCGAGGCCAGAATTTTTGTAAGTAAGTACACCGCCAATACCCAAATAAAAACCAAAATCAATTAACATCTTTGCTTCTTCTTCATTACCTGAAAAGCAATGAAATATTCCTTTGAATGGTGAATGCTTATAAGCAGATGTTTCTTTTAGTTCGGCAAGTAATGCTATAATTTCCGACATCGCATTTCGGCAATGCACTACAATCGGAAGCTTTCGTTCTAGTGCCCATATACACTGAATTTTAAATGCTTTTTGTTGTTGTTTGAAGAAGGTTTTATCCCAATATAAGTCAATACCAATTTCTCCCACAGCCACAAATTGATGTTGGTCGAGTGTGCTTTCAATCAACTTTAACTGCTCGTCTATGCGATCATTAACCGAGCATGGATGTAAGCCCATCATACCATAACATTGCTCTTGAAAATCATGCATCATTTGAAGCATGGGCGCAATACTTTCTTCATCAATGTTAGGGAGAAAAAATCTTTTAACACCTGATTGAACAGCACGCTTTATCATTTGATTTCTATCGGTATCAAATTCATTCAAATAAAGATGGGCATGCGTATCGGTGAGTGTAATCACATTAAAATATTTTCGCAAAAGTAATAAATATTAGCTATTAAATTTTAGGCCACTTCATAGTTTACAATCAGTGCATTTTTTTATACTAAAGTAGTATGTACCTTAGTCCTTTGAATAGTACATTTGCCAATTAAAACAGATACTTTACTGAAGCTAAATATTGAATATTAAATTACATCATCTCATCAACAAATTCACTTCATTATTTCCCTATGCTTAACATTAAATTACTTCGAATAATATGCTCTTCAGTAATGCTTATTGTTTTATCAACTTGTGCAGTACGAGCAACCACCTATACTGTAACATCAGCACTTGATGCTGGTGCTGGCACACTTAGGAGCGCAATTACATTGGCCAATGCAGACCCCAATGTACCACATTTAATACAGTTTAATTTAACCTCAGGAACTACCATAAATTTAGTTACAGCATTGCCTGATATTACAAGAACAATGGTCATTGATGGAACTACGGTTGTAGGCTACACAAACAATGTTCCTGGAATACTCCTTAATTGCTCGGGAGCAACGCATGGGCTTAGGGTAAATAATGCACCGAATTGTGAGATATTTGGGATGGAAATCTTCAACGCAGTGAATGGCATTTACATCAATGGCGATAATGCCGATGGTTTTATT
>JBILUU010000025.1:0-14609 GCA_044370815.1 Bacteroidia bacterium | reverse complement strand
TATATTGGTTATCGTGCAAATTTATATTTAAACATCCAATTACAAATTAATATATGGAAATATAAACGTTTTCATCATTGAATATGAACATAAGTAAACGTTAGCAATTTCTTTGATAAGAGTGTCGTTAACATACTTAAAAAAAATTCTTTCATTTCAAAATTATTTCGAGAATATTTTTTCATCTAATTTATTTGTGTATTTATCGAAAACGCTTGCCAGCATTGGGATAGGTATATATATTTTTTTTAGTCAATTGTAAATTGAATATTGTATTTGATTACTTTTATGGACTTCAAGAAAAAGTATGTTTAAAAAATTACTCATTGTTACGGCCTTTGTTCCAGTGCTTTTTGCCTGCAGCAGCAGTGTAAAGGTGTCATCTATACAACCTTCAAGTATACCTATAAATGCCGGCAGTGCTGAAGATGAAGCCATCAAAAATATGATTGAGCCATACAAAAGTGTGTTAGATAATGAAATGAACGAGGTACTTGTAAAATCATCTGCGGAAGCTGTAAAAGGTCAACCTGAAAGCAGTTTAGGCAATTTAATTGCAGATATCACCCTCAATCAATGCAATCAAATATTGCAAAAAAAGAATTTACCTTTAGCAGATATTTGCATGCTTAACAATGGAGGTTTACGCACCTCGCTTCCTGAGGGAAACATTACAGTTGGTAAAATTTTTGAGTTGATGCCATTTGAAAACGATATGGTGGTACTCACACTAAGTGGTAGCAAAACACGCGGATTAATGAATTATATTGCCAAATCAAACGGACAACCTGTATCTGGTTTGAGCATGAATATTATCAATGAAAAACCTAAACAAGTGATGATTGGCGGACAGGAATTTGATTCACTAAAAACATATCGTATTGTAACCACTGATTATTTAGCAAGCGGAGGAGATAAAATGCGATTCTTTTCAGAGCCTATCTCCTATCAAACACTCAACACAAAACTTCGTGATGCCATTATGAATTATATGAGAGATGAAAACAAAAAAGGCAACATGTTAAACCCCAAAACAGATGGAAGAATTAAAAGCAACTAATTATCGTAGAGAGTTTTTAAAGACTTCGATATATAGCAGTATAGGAATCATTGGCCTTGGCAGCAAAGAAGTTTTTGCCAAAAAACATGCTACAAAAATTACCATTTTGCATACCAATGATGTGCATAGTCATATCGATCCGTTTCCTGACAATGACCCGAAATATCCGGGTTTAGGTGGTGCTGCGAGAAGGGCCGCACTTATAAAAAAAATAAGGGCTGAGGAACAAAATGTTTTACTGCTTGATGCAGGAGATATTTATCAAGGCACCTATTACTTTAACAAGTATGGAGGAGAATTAGAGTTAAAAATTATGAGTCAAATGGGATACGATGCTGCGGCAATCGGTAATCATGATTTTGACAACGGGCTAGAAGGTATTGTGAGCAAGTTGCAGTTTGCCAACTTTCCCTTGCTATGTGCCAATTACGATTTCTCTGATACCATTATGAACGGAAAGACAAGTGCTTACAAAATTTTTGACAAAGAAGGTGTAAAAATTGGAGTATTTGGATTAGGCATTGAATTGGAGGGATTGGTTGGTAAAAAATATTATGGCGAAACAAGGTATCTCGACCCAATGCAAAAAGCTGCTGAAACGGCTATTCATTTAAAGAAAGAGAAGAAATGTGATGTGATTATTTGTTTGTCTCACCTTGGATTTAAATATGCTGAGAAAAAGATTTCTGATGTTGAATTTGCAGCTCAATCTCGCTTTGTTGATTTGATTATTGGCGGACATACACACACGTTTTTAGATAAGCCGTTGGTAAGTAAAAATCGTGATGGAGCTCCTGTTTGCATAGCTCAAGTTGGTTGGGCAGGAATCAAACTAGGTAGAATAGACTTGTATCTTGATAAGCACACAGGTAAAAAAGTAATTGAGGGTAGTGCAAGCACGATATCTAAAATTTACGATTTTGTTTAATAAATATTTTTTCTAAAAAAAATTATAAACGTTTAAATTAAAAAAGTTTTCAATAAGCCATACGAAACATGTTGATAAACGGCACTTTTACCAAATTTTCAAAATGTAACATGCTCATAAAAAAGGTTTTATAAAGTTTTCAAAAAATCAAGTCTGAAAAATTTTTTTTTACACTTTTTTATAAACACATTTGTCATCCCAAAAAAAAATAAACAACTCAAAAAAATATAAACACCTTGAAAGCATCTAAATCTACTCAACAAACAAATGAAAGCGCTGCTCATGAAGCAAATGATTTTGAAAAGGTTTGGGACAACTGCTTACGTATCATAAAGGACAACGTAAGTTCCCAGAGTTTCAAGACATGGTTTGAGCCCATCAAACCAATCAAGTTACAGAATAAAATTTTAACCATTCAGGTGCCAAGTCAATTCTTTTATGAATGGTTAGAAGAACACTACATTAACTTACTACGAAAAACATTAAAGAATGAATTAGGTGCAGAAGGTCGTCTCGAATACTCCATTATCATGGAGAACAATGCCAATACCTCAAAGCCGTACACAGTTAAAATTCCAACCAACAGTAAAAAATCTTTGTCTAATCCTTCTATCTCAATGCCGTTGGACATTAGTTCAAATGCCATTAGAAATCCATTTGTGATACCGGGGTTAAAGAAAGTAAATGTTGAGTCGCAATTAAACCCATCGTGTTCCTTTGACAACTTTATTGAAGGAGATTGCAATCGTTTGGCTCGTTCTGCAGGTTTTGCAGTATCCAACAAACCCGGAGGTACTGCCTTTAATCCATTGTTGATTTATGGTGGTGTGGGTTTAGGTAAAACACATCTTGCACAGGCAATTGGAATTCAAGTTAAAAATCTTTTTCCAAACAAAACAGTATTGTATGTAAGCGCAGATCGCTTCATGACACAATACATTGACTCTGTTAGGAATAATGATCAAAATGATTTCATTCACTTCTATCAAATGATTGATGTGCTCATTATTGATGATATTCAATTCCTTTCAGGCAAAGAAAAAACACAAGATGTTTTCTTTCACATCTTCAATCACTTGCATCAATCAGGTAAACAATTGGTTTTAACTTCCGATAAGCCACCGGTTGAAATGATTGGAATTGAGCCAAGATTATTGAGCCGTTTTAAATGGGGATTGGCTGCTGATTTACAGGCACCGGATTTAGAGACAAGAATTGCTATTTTAGAAAAGAAAGTATATGTTGATGGGATTGAGGTACCAAAGGATGTAATTGAATACCTTGCCTACAGCATTACAAATAATATCAGAGAACTGGAAGGTGCATTAACCTCTTTGCTCGCTCAATCTACACTCAACAAAAAAGCAATCACACTTGATTTGGCAAAAAGTATGATTGATAAATTCGTGAAGAACACCACGCGCGAAGTATCTATCGACTTCATCCAAAAAGTAGTTTCTGATTATTTTGATTTGCCTATTGAATTGATGAAATCAAAAACCCGTAAACGTGAAGTTGTTCAAGCTCGTCAAATTGCCATGTATTTCAGTAAGAGTTTAACCAAATCATCATTGGCCAACATTGGAATGCACTGCGGTGGAAAAGATCATGCCACTGTGTTACACGCTTGTCGTACGGTAAATAACTTGATGGATACCGATAAGAAATTCAGAGGTTATATTGAAGAGTTAGAAAAGAAAATCAGTGTGATTTAAACAAAGTAGAAACATAGAAAAAGCGATCTCACAAGGATCGTTTTTTCTGTGTTTTTTTTTATAAATTCTCGAAGGTAATCAATAGCAAATGTAATGATGCTTTAGGCCAAAGATTGAACTAGAATACATATGCTTTTAGTATCATCAAATATGATCCAAAGTCATTACATATGTATCTCAAATTGATATATTTTATAGTACTATTTCTCAGTACAAATAACATACTTTTAGCTCAAAGTAAAAATCAACTGAGCATAGGGAATTTAGTGATATACGAAATTATACTCAGCGATACCACATCCATAAAAACTACAGAAAAATTTCATTTTTTTAATGACACTGAAATATCAAATTTCTGTAATCAAATAACCTCAACTTATAATGATGAACAATCAATAATTATAAACGCTGGAAATAGAATTTTGAAAAACAAAAATGAATTTGAAAGTTGCTTTATACACTATGATACTGCTTTAGTCGAAAATCCTAAAACGAAAGAATTTAAGCAGGTAGTTACTAAAACGAGTTATTTAGAAAAAGGAGCGATTGTGAAACTAAAATTTTTTGAAAATTGGTTTCTTGAAACTGCAACAAATAAAATGGAAAAATCTGTATTGGCTTATTCGGTAATTATCTGTAAATTATTGAATGGAAGCGATTGGAAAGATCAGCTTTTGTTCACTGTTATTAAAGATAAAAGTGCTCTAGAATTTTTAAATGAAAATCAACTCTTTAAGTAATATGCCAGAATTTAGAGTGTTTCCAATAGTTTAATGTAGTCAAAAAACAATCTCATCCCTCTTATTTTTTCTTCGTTTAATTCATACCTAATGCTGGTATTCAAATAATGAGCGACATCAAATGTGCTGCCATAGTTTATTTGAAATTTGTCAATCACAATTTGTTTATGCTTTAAACCATTATGCAAGGCTTCTTCAAAGGATTCTAATAGTTGAGTATCTATTCCTCTTCTTCCAACCCACGCTGCAAAAACAAAGGGTAAGTTGGTAAACTTCTGCCACTCTTCCGATAAGTCGTAAATGTATTTGAAGTGTTTTTGCAAATCAAATGTTCGATCGCCAATAATTACACCTGCAGTTTTGTTTTTTATATGATCAATATAATCAGTAGGCGCATCCATAAAAATAGGGTTAATTGACCAAAAATACTTGCTCAAAACCTGCACCAAAGTGACCGAAGTGCGTGAGTGAAAATCTAAAAATACTTTTTCTATATCATGCAAAGGAACATCGCTACAGAGTATTACAGAGGCAACTTTTCCAACAGCGCCAATACAAGTTTTTCCTATAATGTCAAAATCTTTTAATTGTGAAATAACTGCCACAGGAATTAATCCAATATCGGCCTCACCATGTAACAATTTTCGTGCACACTCCGATGGAATATCTTTACACAAAACAATTTGCTCCTTTATAGGATGATGCTCTAAACCATAAATAAAAGGCTGAGCATTGAGATAGGAAACAACCGAAACGTTTATTTTTTTCTGCATAATTTTCAAACAACAAAATTAAACTTATTGTTTCAAAGCTTGTTGAGAGACATAGAATTTTTACCGTAATACCGCACAATTTAAGTTTATGATAGATCCTTTTAAGATATTTGCACCATGAAAAAGTTTTTGTTTTTTGTACTGATCATGTTGCAATTTCAGCTGTATTCGCAACAAATAACACAAACCGTGCGAGGTATTGTTACCGATGCCGACAGTAAGCAAACCCTTGAAGGTGTTGCCGTGATCTTATCAGGAAATCCAACAATATCAAGCACTTCAGACGCTAAAGGAAATTTCAAACTCTTGAACATTCCGGTAGGAAGGCAGGCCTTTCAATTTACCTTATTGGGCTACAACACGCGTACGGTGAGCAACATAGAGGTTACCTCAGGCAAGGAAGTAATTTTAAATATTGAACTCACTGAAAAAGTTTATGAAACCAAAGCAGTTGAAATTACTGCAACCAAGCAAAGTAATATCCCCAACAATGAAATGGCCACATTGAGTGTGAGAAACTTCAACAGTGAAGAAACCAACAGATATGCGGGAAGCAGAGGAGACCCTAGCAGAATGGCAGCCACTACAGCAGGCGTTTCATCAGGCAACGATACAAGAAACGATATTATTGTAAGAGGAAATTCTCCTATTGGGGTATTGTGGCGATTAGAAAATATTGATATTCCAAATCCTAATCATTTCTCGGCACAAGGTGCTACCGGTGGACCAATCAGCATTTTAAACAATAACTTATTGGCCAATTCCGATTTTTATACGGGTGCATGGCCTGCAGATTATGGTAACAAAACTGCAGCCGTTTTTGATTTAAAACTTAGAAATGGGAATAACGAAAAAAAAGAATTCACCGGGCAAGTAGGCATCAATGGTTTTGAGCTTGGCGCAGAAGGTCCATTCAAAAAAGGTTATAACGGCAGCTATTTGGTTAACTATCGTTATTCTACTCTCGATGCATTTACTGCTTTAGGAATTAATTTTGGTGTCTCCGGTCAGCCACGCTATCAGGATGTATCCTGGAAAGTAAATTTGCCTACAGCAAAAATGGGAACATTCAACTTTTGGGGAATAGGCGGTGTTTCAAATATTTCGCTCCTCGATAGTGAGAAAAAAAATAGCGATTGGTCATTTACCAATTCGGGAACCGATTTGGTGTATGGTTCAAGAATGGCTGCCACAGGTATTTCAAATACACACTATTACAATACCACTACTTTTGGTAAAATTTCTTTAAGTGCTACCTCAGCTACATTTATCGCTACGGTAGATACAATAGCACTAAACAAAGATAAATTTAGGACTTTCAATAGTAATTCTACCGACAACCAAATGCACGTTCAATATTTACTAAACAGTAAACTTAACAGTAGAAATTTAATTCGTTTCACCTCAACTTACACTTTTTTAAATCTCAATTATCAGATAGGACAGTACAACAGAAAGTTCGGATTATTTGTTGATTTACTCAACGAGAATAGTAATACCGGACTCATACAATCATCATTCAGTTGGCAATACAAGCTCAATGACAGACTTGTATTCAACACTGGATTACATTACCAACAATTACTTCTAAATAATTCTTTAGCCATAGAACCTAGAGTTGGAATGAAATGGCTTTTGAAAAAGGGGCAGGCGCTGAATGCCGCTTATGGTTTGCATAATCAAATGCAGCCACTCATCAATTATTTTTATAAGAGCTATAATGCTACAACCGGTAGCTACACACAAACCAATATCAATATGGACTTTACACAAAGCCATCATTATGTGTTGGGGTATGAAAATAATTTTAATGACTACTATCGATTTAAAATTGAAACCTACTATCAAACGCAATCAAAGGTCCCTGTCAATGGTGCTCAACCCGATTATTTCAGCATGCTCAATCAGGGTAGCGACATTGGCGGTTTAGAGTTGGTTGATTCCCTTGTTAATAAGGGTTTGGGTAAAAATTATGGTGTAGAAATAACAATTGAAAAAATATTTCACAAGAATTATTATGTGTTGTTGACCACTTCACTTTTTGAGAGTTTTTTCAGAGGAAGCAATCAAGTATGGCATCACACGGCATTTAGTGGTGGCTTTGTGAGCAACGTACTTGCAGGATATGAATTGCCGCTTAGCAACGGAAAGTATAAAATTTCGCTCGACATTAAATCGACCATTGCCGGTGGCAATCGTTACGTACCTATTGATGAGGCTGCCTCGCAGCAGCAAGGATCAGCTGTTTTTATTGCTGAAAAAGCATTTGATGCGCGCTTCAGAAATTTCAGAAAAACTGATGTAAAATTAGCTTTCAAGCTAAATCAGAAAAAAGTTTCACAGAGTCTTTTCATTAGCTTGGAAAACATATTCAACACACAAAATGTATTGCGTCAATATTATGACCCTCGACTAGGCAAACTGAAAGTTGAGTATCAATTTGGCCTGTTTCCTATTGGAGGTTATCGTATTGAATTCTGAGCACACCTAATTAGATTTTTTGTGCTTATTATTGCACCTAAATTTATTATCATTTGCAAACTGTTATTGATACCAATATAGCAGCTGCTGCTAACCTGCTCAATACAGGTGAAGTGGTAGCAATCCCTACCGAAACTGTTTATGGATTGGCAGGTAATGCTTATAACCCAAAAGCAGTTGCTAAAATATTTGAAGCTAAAAACCGACCATATTTTGATCCATTGATTGTGCACACCTTTGATTTATCAGAGGTTAATCATATGGTCACACACATTCCCGAACCACTATTGAAGTTAGCTAAAAAATATTGGCCCGGACCATTGACGCTGCTGTTGGAAAAAAAAGATATCATCCCTGATCTTGTTACGTCAGGATTACCCACAGTAGGTATAAGAATTCCTAATCAGCCACAAACACTTGAATTATTGAGTAAGCTTAAATTCCCGCTTGCAGCGCCCAGCGCCAATCCATTTGGATATGTGAGCCCAACCAGTGCAGAGCATGTTTTTAATCAACTACATGGAAAAATTCCATACATCCTTGATGGCGGGAAATGCAATGTTGGGTTGGAGTCAACTATTGTTGGCATGTACGATGAAAAGGTTACCATATTTAGATTGGGAGGTTTAAGTGTGGAAGAAATTGAAGCAACAGTTGGAAAAGTAAATAGCCACATTACAGGTGGCGACAATCCGGCAGCGCCCGGCATGCTTAGTTCACATTATGCACCGCATAAATCCATTATTATTGGCGACATAGCAGAAAACCTGAATAAGTACGCCATACACAAGATTGGTATCATCAGCTTCAAGAAGACTTATATTATTCCTGATTCAAAATATTGTTGCATACTTTCCGTTACAGGCAATATGAATGAAGCTGCACAACACCTTTTTTCGGCTATGCGTTATTTAGACAACAGTGAGGTTGACTTAATACTGGCCGAGGTATTTCCGAATGAAGGATTAGGAAGAGCAATCAACGACCGACTTCAAAGGGCAGCATACAAAAGAAACGAACATTGAATAGTCATCAATCCGAAATAACAGGACTGCACTTCACACGATTTATTGCAGCTTTTTGTGTGGTTGCCTATCATTATGGGAAGTCGGTAGTACCTTTTTCAGAAGGACTCTTACATACCTTCATTCAAAACGGAGGAATGGCAGTGAGTTACTTTTTTGCCTTATCGGGATTCATTATGACTTACGCCTATCACAGCAATAAGGAGGTTTCATATAAATCCTTTTTGTGGAGTCGTATAGCAAGAATTTATCCCGTTTATTTGGTAAGTTTTTTACTCGTGTTGCTTTTTATGTATCTTTTTAAAGAAAGCAAGCCAAAGGGCATCAGCATTATCCTCCAGGCATTGTGCATGCAGGCGTGGAAACCCGGTATATCTATGGAAATTAATTATGTATCATGGTCTATTTCTGTGGAAATGTTGTTTTATCTTTTGTTTCCATTTATCATTAATTACTGGCAAAAAAAATCTATCAACACCATTTTATTTCAATCAATATTATTGTGGTTGTGCAGTTTAACTGTTCATGTTTGGATGGTAAAAAATATTTCATCTCCCGAACGATTTAATGTTGGACAGTTGATTGCATTTTTTCCTCCTTGGCACTTCAATACTTTTGTGTTAGGGGCTGCCTCGGCAATTATTTATGTTCAAAAATTGAAATCGTGGTCTGCCCACAATTGGTTGAGTTTAGCTTTAATTGCATTGAGTAGTATTTTAATCTACTTTTTCTTTATTGTGCAACCAATTAGTTTGGGTTATCTTACCAATGGCGGTATTGTTCCAATTTTCCTAATCCTCATTGTAGGTATCTCATTGAATACAGGTAATATTAAAAAGCTACTATCCTTTAAACCATTAATTTGGTTGGGTGAAATCAGTTATGGATTTTATTTGTGGCAATTTTTTATCTATCTGTTTTTCGAAAAATACTTGATAAGCTCATCAGCAGGAATGCCAACATTGATGTTCTATCTGTATATTTTAACCTTGCTCCTGTGCGCTGCACTGAGCTATCACTTGCTTGAACTTCCATTAAGACGTTTTATCAAAAATAGATTTGTTGTGCAACGTATATAATGCATTGAAAATATCAATTCAAAACAATCAATATATCTGCCTACTGCCTCTTATGATTTTTTATTGTTTGGCACGCATTTATTTTCGTAATATTGAGTACTTATGAAATTCAACTCACTAAACATTCACGATTCACTCAAGGAAGCTATTGCTTACATGGGCTTCGAAGAGCTTACTCCTATTCAGGAGCAGGCTATACCCGCTATTTTAGATGGCAAAGATTTAATTGCTTGTGCACAAACCGGCACAGGCAAAACCGTTGCCTTTGTGCTTCCTGTGCTTAATAAACTGATTGATAAAAACAACCATGAAACTGATACGTTGATCATTGTTCCAACAAGAGAGCTCGCCATTCAAATTGAACAACAAATTCAAGGATTGTCTTATTTTATTTCGGTAAGCTCAATGGCTGTATATGGTGGTGGAGACGGTAAAGAGTGGGTACAACAAAAAGAAGCGCTTGTAAATGGTGCAGATATTATTGTGGCCACACCCGGAAAATTACTGGCTCATCTGCAAATGGGATATGTAAATTTCAGCAAGGTTAAGCATCTTATTTTAGATGAAGCTGATCGCATGCTCGATATGGGATTTATTGATGACATCCGACAAATTATTTCATTTCTACCAAAAGTGAGGCAAACACTGATGTTTAGCGCTACCATGCCAAATAGTATCAAGTTGTTGTCAAAGAATATTTTAAACCAACCACTCGAGATTATACTATCCATATCTAAACCTGCAGCCGGTGTTGAACAAAACGCTTATTTGGCCTACGATGCACAAAAAGAAAAACTACTGGTAAATATCATCGAGGAAAGAAAGCTATACGATAGTATCATCATTTTCACCTCTGCCAAAATAAAGGTGAATGAAATTGTTCATGCACTATCACGCGCAGGTCACAAAGCAAAGGGAATTTCATCTAATTTAGAACAAGATAAAAGGGAGGAGGTTTTACAAGATTTCAAATCAAAAAAAACCAGAATTCTTGTGGCTACCGATGTGCTGAGCAGAGGAATTGATGTGAAAGAAATTAATATGGTGATTAACTATGATGTGCCACATGATGCCGAGGATTATGTTCACCGAGTAGGGCGCACTGCCAGAGCTAGTACAAAAGGAGAAGCTATCACGCTTGTGAACCCTCGCGACATGTATAAGTTTGCCAAAATTGAAAAACTTATTGAAAAAGAAATTCCGAAATTGACCATGCCAACCGAGTTCGGGGAAGCACCCGCATGGAATCCACAGAAAGAGAAAATAATCAAAGGAAACGGCAACAGGCATAAGCCACGGAAGAAGGCCACTTCTAAAGGCCCTGCCCCCACATCCTAGCATTAAAATATAAAATATGCAGTAGCATCTATTGAGGATACTCAATACGCAGATGATAAATATTGCTGAGTTTCTTCTTAAAAATACGCTTAATAACAGTAATATTCTTAAATGTGATGTCAGCATTGGCAAATTGGTTTTGTGCAATTTGTGAATCAATGACTCTGTCAACCAACTTATCCAAACTCTCGGCATCATAACGTTTCAAACTTCTTGAAGCAGCCTCCACACTGTCGCTCATCATAAGCACAGCGGTTTCTTTACTGAAAGGAATTGGACCCGGATATTGAAAAAGACTCACATCAATTTCCTCATCAGGAAAATTTTTGAGGAAGCTCTGATAAAAATATTGTGCCTTTGTGGTACCATGATGCGTGCGAATAAAATCAATCAATTGATCGGGCAGATTGTTTTCTTTGGCAATTTCTATCCCTTTATGCACATGACCTGTAATGATTGTGGCGCTGTCTTCAAAACTTAACTCATTATGCGGATTCACATCAGTACTTTGATTTTCGATAAAATACATAGGCATATCCATTTTACCGATGTCGTGATAAAGCGCTCCGGTTCGAACAAGTAAAGATGATCCTCCAATAGCAATAATTGCTTCTTCAGCCAAATTAGCTACTTGCAAAGAGTGTTGAAAAGTTCCGGGCGCTTTCAGAGCCAGTTCACGCAATAATGGAGAGTTAATATCGCTCAATTCCATGAGCGTAACCTCCGAAACAAATCCAAATAATTTCTCAAAAATAAAAATCAAGGGATAAACAAACAAGATAGAAGCCGCACTTACGCCAAACCATTGAAGTATATACCAATTGATATTTTTAAGAGTTCCGTCAAGCATCACGGTATATGCTATAAAGGCCAGGCAATAGGTAAGAAAAATAATCCCAACCGTAACAAAAAGTTGAGAGCGATGATGCATATCGATAATACTGAAAACTGCAAAGAATCCTGCAGCAAGCTGAATAAAAACAAATTCAAAAGGACTTGGTGCAATGATACCCAAAATGAGTGTGCTCGAAAGGTGCATAAATAAAGCAACCCTTGTATCAAAAAATGAACGCACCAAAATAGGATAAATACAAAATGGTAACATATAAATGTTGGTTATTCTGAAACGAAGTGAAAGACTGACCATAGCTGCAGTCAAAACAATATTCAATAGAATGAAAAAAAGAATTTTGTTGTCGGCCAACATATCTTTTCGGAATAGTGATAGAAAGATAATCAGCAGCATGATACTCATGAGCACCAATACAAACTGCCCACTCATAATGTACAGCAGGTTAGAAGAACCACCTGTCTGAGAAATATATTCTGCTTTGAGCGATTCCAACACTTTGAATTTTTCTTGATTAACGATATCGCCTCTAGAAATGATGCGCTCGCCTTGCTGTTTCATATCGCGGCTGAGTGAAATATTATCGAGTAATTCTTTTTGTGCTTTAGTAGTGGTGGTGGCATCAAAAATAATATTGTGCTGCAACAGATTTTCGAAAACACGCAACACTAACTTCTCTGACACACCTGAAGTTTGCTTTATATTACTTTTTAGATAATTGAAAGCTGTGCCAATGGTAAACAACTGATTTATTTCTACTTCTTCAGCAATATTATTATTTAGGATGTAAATGCTGTAATCGGTAGTTTTATCATCAAGCTGTTGATTGGACTCTAATATTCCTTTGCCATATATTTCGTTTAACAGGGTAAGGCAAATAGCTTTGTTTAGCTCATACTGTTTATCTTTAGATTTGATCCCGATAGCTGCCGCCTCTTGAGTGAATACGCTTGGAAATTTTTCTACAATACGGGAGAAAACGGTTGGGTCAACCTTAAAATATAGTTTACTGCTTTCAATCAATTCTTTCTGCTCATCGGTAATTTCCTTATCTGTTTTGTTGATGCCAAAATCGAAAGGAGCAATTAAATCTTCATGCAACCAAGGTTTATTCTTTTGATAGCTGTATTTGAATTTTACGGTTTTAGGAAAAACATAAACAATTACAGAAACGCATAAGAGTACCATTGCAATCTTGTAAAATACATCATGTTTGGTACTGATATAGTTTTTGATGTTTGCGAGCATAAAATATATTATGCCCAAATGTAAATAGAATTTTTAGATGGACGAAAATATTAATCCGGCCTTAAATCACCGGATTTAATAAATTAATGTAGTAGAAAATTGGATACATAAATCACAGCTTTTTCTCAATTCGAGAATAATAAATTGAAAAATAATTAATTTGAAGATGCTTTAAGATACAGTAATTGTTTGGAGTAATCAAGAATAAAATTCATTTTGCAAATAGCCTCTGCCCCAAGTATTCCCATAAAATTAGGAAATGAGAATGATCCGGCATTGTTGGAAGGAAGTTTTATGGCTATATCTTTAAACTCAAAAGAGCCAATATTCAGTTTTTTTATTGCACCATTCTTTAAGGTAATTGGTAAATTATTCAATGATTTTGCTGTGTCTACGGGACCTGTTGAATTTAATTTTTCCATTAAATTATTTTCTTCTAAAAATGATTGACTAAACAATATATTTAGATCTGCCCCCGTATCAAATAATACATCACCAGTAAACTCCTCCTCTGTATAGGTTGTAATGCGAATGGGTAACTTTGGTATTTGCACAAAATCCGATAGTTCGAATTTATATTTCTCATAATCATTTGGCCCTTTGCAATCATTAAACGAATAAAATTCCATACATCTTTTATCGTAATTTACGCTGATACAATATCTGTTTAATAAATCATAGCCTATTATCCCCTGAATATTTAGACTCTTGAAATTACTTAAATCAATAACACTGAAATCGATATTTTTTGCCAAGATGTTTTTATCATCAAACTTTAAACTTTTTATTTTTGCGCTTCTAATTTTAACAGGTCCCGATGCGGTAATGGTAAGAGCACCGCTTAATTTAGATTTGATATTATTTTTAGCCGCAAAAGTAGAATCAATGATACTGCCGGTAGCACCAGTGTCGAACAAAAATATAGCAGTATCTAATTTTGCATTGTTTACCGTTGCCTTTAGAACAATATAATTTCCCTGCATTTGAAAAGGGATTGAATAAACTGCGTGTGTTGCTCCCAATGCATTTGCTTTTAAAATGAACATGTACCATATGATTAAAAGCATTAATTGAAATTCATATTTTCTCATATAAATTCGCTTTTTTTTAATAATTGATAGTTGTTTAAACCAAGATTGATACGTCCAGCCTTTAGGATCAATGGACTTTTAAAATTAAACCTGTTTGTATAACTCTGATTTTAGGAGGCAATATCTTAACACATTAAAATTAGTCTATCAATATTAGTTTAAACCCAAAACCCCCATTAGAAAATTCGGAATTATTAAAAATGCTGCCATTCAAACTATTGGCTTAATCGAATTATTTGACAAACTCGATGTAATCTATTTCAATGGAAAATGGCCCAGCT
>JBILUU010000291.1:0-4169 GCA_044370815.1 Bacteroidia bacterium | reverse complement strand
CAATAAAAATAAATTGCATACAGCTTCTGCCGCCTACAGCAAAGATGGCAGTGTAGTGTATTACACTTCAAGCAATACCGATGGTTTATCAAAAAGTGAATTGCTCGAAAATGTAATCACACTCAAAATCAATAAAGATTCTATTTCTAATGGAACTTATGTGAAGGGATCAGAGTTTCCTTTTAACAGCAAATCATACTCAGTTGGCCATCCTGCACTTACGCGTGATGGAAAAACGATGTATTTTGTTTCTGATATGCCCGGAGGACTTGGTGGTACCGATATTTACGAAACTAAGTGGGAAAATGGCAATTGGACACAGCTGAAAAACATGGGCGATAAAATTAATACTGTTGGAAATGAAATGTATCCTTTTGTAGATAGTTTAGGCAACCTATACTTTTCTTCAAATGGCCGTAAGAGTCTTGGTGGTTTGGATATATTCAAGGCAAGCCGCAATGGCAATCAATGGGCATCTGTAGATAATTTAAACTATCCCATTAACAGTAACAGAGATGATTTTGGATTCATGATATATCCTGACCAAAAAACCGGATACTTGAGTAGTAATCGCGAAGGTACCGATAAAATTTATGAGTTCATCTTACAGGCATCTAAAGTAAATATTTCGGGTAAAATAACGAGCAAGGTAAATGGAGCGCCTGTTGGCGGTGCAAAAATTGAAATTACCGATAAGGCGCGTAATATTACCGATACCATTTATGCAGCCGAAGATGGAAGCTACGCTTTTGCTTTGCCTCCAAATACAGATTTTGATATTACAGTTTCTAAGGATGGTTTTTTTAGTCAGTCTGAAGAGGTTTCAACCGTTAATCAGGAAGGTGATTTAACGAAAGATTTTATACTTGAGGAGCTCGTTAAGGATAAGCCAATTGTAATTGACGAAGCCAACGATAAAGGAATTCGTCCTATTTTTTATGATTACGATAAGTATGAAATAAGGACTGATGCATTTGAGCCGCTTACCAAACTTGCTAAGCGTTTGAAAGACAATCCTAAAATTACTATTGAGTTGAGTTCTCACACCGACTGTCGCGGTACCGATACATATAACCAAGATTTGTCGTTCAGAAGAGCCAAGAGTGCAAAGAATTATCTTGTTTCTAAGGGAATTAAAGCTAGCAGAATTAAGATTATGGGATATGGCGAAACCAAACCTGTGAACAAATGTGTTGATGGCGTATCTTGTACCGATGAAGAATACCAAGCCAACAGAAGAACAGAGTTTAAGGTAATTGAAGTGTCAAAATAGGTTGACAAAACATGGCTTCTATTGGCATAAATAAGGTTATTTTAGCGGGTAACATAGGAAAAGACCCTGAAGTGAGATACCTTGAAGGCGGAATTATAAAAGCTACGTTCCCTTTGGCAACAACTGAGCACTCAAAAGACAAAAACGGCAATAGGGTAGACCATACCGAATGGCACAATATTGTATTATGGAGAGCTCAGGCCGAATATGCAGAGAAATACCTTAAAAAAGGGTACGCGGTTTTAGTAGAAGGTAGGTTAAGAACGCGTCAATGGGAAGATAAGGATAAAAATAAACGAAGCATTACCGAAATTCAGGTTGAAAGTATCAACTTGTTGCATACTCCTAAAAAAGAGGAACATGGTAATCAATCGAATCTTAACACTGGCACTACAGATAAAAATTACATAACCGGTGTGCAGCAAAATAACGATTCGACTTCTCAAACTTAAATTCATTCAACTTGGACGGTTCGGTCAGTTGCCCTTTGGGCATAATTAAAGGATTTGTTTTTTATGGCTTAGAGCCAAAATCATTTATTGAGTTATCTGCTATTGGAGTGTTGTTGTTATGCTCTGCAGTGATTGCTGCAGCCGAAGTGTCTTTTTTTTCCCTTGCTCCGGCCGATTTTGAATTATTGGAGCAAGATAAAAGTTCTGCCTCTCAAAAGTTGTTGCAGTTGCTCGATAAACCCAAAAGATTGATTGCCACAATTGTGCTCAGCCACAATTTAGTAAATATAGGGGTGGTAATCATTTCAGAAATGATGTTCGATGAACTGTTTAATTTCAGCGCCAATCCTTTCATGGGCTTTATCATAGAAGTGGTAGTAGTTACGTTTTTTATATTGTTAATAGGGGAGGTAATTCCCAAGATATTTGCTGCAAGAAGTCCTAGAAAGTTAGCGCTAAAACTGATTTATGTATTTGATATAACGCAAAGAGCGCTTACCCCTTTTGTAAGTGTGTTGGTTGCTATTGCCAGTGCATTCGACAAAAGGATCAAACAAAAGACGCCCGACTTATCTGTAGATCAATTGTCGCAAGCGCTTGAGCTTACTTCCTCTGAGCATACCCATGAGGAAGAAAGAAAGATATTACAGGGCATTGTGGAGTTTGGAAATACCGAGGTAAGCCAAATTATGAAACCACGCATTGATGTGGTGGCTTTTGATGATTCTACACCCTTCCCAGAGGTGATTGATTTGATTATTAAAAATGGCTTTTCACGTGTGCCTGTTTATCGCGACACACTTGACCAAATTGTGGGCGTTTTGTTTATTAAAGATTTGATAGCTCATTTGGATAAAGACAGTTCGTTTGAATGGCAAACATTATTGAGGCCTGCATTTTTTGTGCCTGAGAGCAAGAAAATTGACGACCTCATGAAAGAATTCCAAAGTAAGAAAATACACTTGGCAATTGTTGTTGATGAGTATGGTGGCACCAATGGTATTGTTACGCTAGAAGATGTGATTGAAGAGGTGATAGGCGAAATTAATGATGAGTTTGATGTGGAGGAATTGGTATACTCAAAGCTCGATGAAAACAACTATGTGTTTGAAGCTAAGATTCCCTTAAACGATTTATACCGTGTGCTCGATATTAGCGGACAGGCTTTCGAAGACAAGAAAGGAGAATCGGATACACTTGCAGGATTTATACTCGAGCTGAGTGGAAAAATACCAATGAAAAATGAAAAGATACATTTCGATAATTATATTTTCACTGTTGAATCGGTTGACAAACGTAGGATTAAAAGGATTAAAATAACCATCATTAAGCAAGAAGAATCGGGAAGCTTTCATGAAGGAGGGAAAATTATACCGGCTATTTTATGGCCATTCTTAATGTTATGTACCTTGCTTTTTTCGGCTTGCAATGAAGATTATGTGCCTAAGCCAAGAGGTTATTACCGAATTGATTTGCCGGGCAATGCCTATCAAGCATTTCAAAACCAATGTCCGTTCAGTTTTGAATATTCTAAATATGCTGTGGCAGAATCATATCAAGGAGAGCAGAAAGAAAATTGCTGGTACAATATTCAGTATCCAAAATTTAAAGCAACCATTCATTTAAGTTACAGTGCCATCAGCTCCAAAAAAGATCTTGAAACACAACTCAACAACTCCCGAACTTTGGCTTACAAGCACACGGTGAAAGCTGATGGGATTGATGAGGTGCCAATCACCTATTCCTCGCGGAATGTTTACGGATTGTTGTATGATTTAAGCGGAAACAGTGCTTCCCAGTCACAATTTTATCTTACTGATAGCACCAAACATTTTGTGCGCTGTGCGTTGTACTTTAACTCAAGCCCCAATGCCGACTCGATTGCTCCTGTGCTGAATTTCATCAGTAAAGATATCGATAAAATGATTGAAACCTTTACTTGGAAATAGCCTTCTAAAAGGCGATAATATCAGTTGCTTATGCTTATTGCTTGATTAATCGCTCGCTGCGATAAAAGCTATCGTTGCTAATTTTAACTGTATAAATGCCTTTACTTAAATCATTTATATCAATATTGATTTTGCTTTGATTAGCAGCAATACTAACCTCTCTTACAAGACGGCCTGAATAATCGTAAACTGCGGCAAGCAGTGATTTCCCTGATGGATTTTGCAGCATCACAGTTACATTTTCTTGAGCGGGATTAGGCACAAGATGGAAGTATACCAGCTGATTTTGATCAAACACATTGGTTACCACAGCAGGGAAACAGTTACCTGCGATGGAAGAGGTGGTGCGCTCTCCATTAGCATTCACAATGTCAACAATCTGACTGATGCAAATCCAATTTTGACTTACCCCAGAGAAGTATACTCGCACAAGTCCGTGAGGAGTGGTGCTTTTAGCAATGGCAGAATCAACCATAGAAATACCAAAGATGGCAT
>JBILUU010000290.1:0-4182 GCA_044370815.1 Bacteroidia bacterium | reverse complement strand
CATGTAACGCACTAGTGATTTTATGAGGGCAATCCCGCTTAGCAGGTGTTTTCAATCCATTGAACCAATGGATTGAATTACAGCTGTTTTAGCGATTCCGCATTTTCTAATGCGGAATTTGGGTTAATTGGACTAAAAAATAAATGCAATTGGTATTACAATACACATCGGTATTATAATACGTCCAATCATTTAGATAATAAAAAACCGAATTTCTTTGGGTGAAATCCGGTTGAAATAATCATTAAAATACCGCATGCGTATGAGAATAAAGAAATTTATTTTGCTAAAAAGTCGCTGATTTCTTTTGATGCAGAAGGGGAGGTGCGAGGAGCAACGCTGCCCACCCAATTTCCTTTTTCATCGATTAAGAACTTTTGAAAATTCCAAGTAACCGGCTCATCCTTTACACCATTCATCGATTTTTCAGTAAGCCATTTGTAGATTGGCGCCATGTCGGCTCCCTTGACAGAAATTTTTGACATCATTGGAAAAGTTACAGCGTACTTCTTTGAACAAAATGTCTGAATTTCTTTGTCCGTACCTGGCTCTTGACCACCAAAATTATTAGCAGGAAAACCGATTATAACCAAATTTTTAGTTTTATTTTTTTTATATAGTTCCTCCAAATCTGAGTATTGTGGTGTATTGCCACATTGTGATGCCGTATTCACAATAATTAATTTTTTACCCTTTAGAGTGGCAAAATCGAAGGTGCTACCGTCTATGCTTTTTACTTTAAAATCATAAATACTCTTCGCTTTGTTTTGGGCTGAACCAAATGTGCTCATCATAGCAATGATCAATGTTAAGATTGTTTTTGTCATGTTTTTTGTTTTAGTAATTAACAATTTACTATCACAAAGGTTTTAAATCATATACATTTTTAGAAGAAGTTCATAGAGTCTGTTTGAATAACCAACCTCGTTGTCATACCAACCAACGACCTTTACCATAGGCCCAACAACTGTAGTAAGTAAAGAATCATAAATAACAGAATGTGGGTTTCCTATCACATCTGAGGAAACAATAGGATCATTGGTATATTCAATAATTCCTTTGAGTGAGTTGTTGGCCGCTTTGTAAAATGCTTCATTTACCTCTTGTGTACTTGGTTTTGACTCTAAAATTACTGTAATATCAGTTAATGATCCATCTGGCACCGGCACTCTAATACCACCTCCACCAATATTTCCCTCTAATTTAGGAAAAATTTTAGTGAGTGCCTTGGCGGCTCCTGTTGTAGTTGGTATTATTGATAATGCAGCTGCTCTGGCGCGCCTTAAATCATTGTGAGGAGAATCTGTTAATCTTTGATCTCCTGTATAAGAGTGAACCGTACTGATAAAAGCAGATTTTACCCTCCATAGATCATCCAAAACCTTGAGTAAAGGAGCAGCAGAATTGGTTGTGCACGATGCATTAGAAATTATTTTGTCATTTTTATCAATCAAGTCATCATTAACACCAAGCACAATGCTTTTAATGCTCGGGTCTTTTGGAGGAGCTGAAAGAATTACCCTGGAAGCTCCATTTTGTAGGTGAGTTTGAGCCGATTTCATATCTAAAAACATCCCCGTACATTCTACAACCGCGTCCACTTTTGGGTTATTCCAATCAATTTCGTCAATATTTGAATGGTGGGTTACATTAATCAGTTTACCATTGATTATAATTCCATTTTCAGTGGTGCTGATTTTGCCTGAAAATCTGCCATGGATAGAGTCGTATTTAAGAAGGTGTGCAATTGTATCGTTGTTTGCCTGTTCGTTTATGGAAACTACGTCAATATCTCCTCTCTCTATGCAGGTTTTGAGTAATTTTCTGCCAATTCTGCCTAAACCATTGATTCCTATTCTCATAATTTGTAAACTTTAATAAAAAAATAACCCCATTAGTTGATAGCTAATGGGGTTATCAATTGAAATAATTCAGTTATTTTTTGATTACGAACTTAACTACTTTTTTGTAATTACCACTGTTAACTGAAGCAATGTAAGTGCCTTCTTTCATGCCGTCATTTTCAAAAGTGTAAACGTTGGTACCTCTCTTTAGGTTACCTAAATCGAAGTTTCTCACAACCTTACCTTGCAAATCAAAAATTGTAA
The DNA here is from genome assembly GCA_044370815.1 of Bacteroidia bacterium. GTDB lineage: Bacteria > Bacteroidota > Bacteroidia > UBA4408 > UBA4408 > CAIKXD01. Next base: position 2,074 of record JBILUU010000290.1, on the reverse strand, counting down.
GAGTTGTTGCTCCTTCTTGAGGAATATTAAACTTGATTGTGGCTTGTTCGAAAACCGGATTCGGATAAATCAGCATTTGTTCTGAAGATAGAGAACTGTTCTCTTTAGTTTCTTTGGTTCCTAGTAGAGTGTTCGTTCTAAATATTCCTCTTCCGTGTGTGGCTGCATAAATGGCCCCAGAGTTCCAGCATTTGTTGTATGGTTGAGTTTGCTGACGTAACATAAATACTGCACAGTTAGCCATTCCGTCATTGTCGCGAGTCCAGTTACTTCCTCCGCTATTAGATGACCATATACCGTATTCCGAACCAAGGATGATTCTATTGCCATCGGTGTAGTCAATCAAACTTGAGTAGATTGGCATCTTAGGCAAATTACCTTGAATATTAGTAAAGTTGGAAGTATTGCTTGCAGAGGCAGCTGTGTTCGCATTGTTACAACGATAAACATAGTTATTATTTGAATAGTTACCCAGTGTTACAATGATTTTACCGGCATCATTAGGATCTACTGCAATGCTGGTTACTGCTTGCCCACTAAATACGCCTAGTCTTGTACAAGTTAGTTGTGAGTTGGCATTGTTAATCCAACCTGTTGTGGTATCTGCCAGTGTATTGAATTTAATAGAGTTGAGGTTTGATACACGGTAAACGGCACCGCCTGTTCCGCCTGTTTGTGTTCCAATGTAAAGGTGATTTCCATCAGCTGAGAAAGATAATGCGCCAACTTCTCCGTTAAGACCATCGTTGTTTCCAACTGTTAGGTTAACAGCTACAGGCATCCAATAAGGACTATCTGAGAAATTCAATGGACGAACGGCAAGGAACACGCGAATGCTTGTGCCATTAATCATACCAATTGCCATTCTTGAGCTTACAATATCTTTTATATTCTTGATAGTGTCGCCTGCAGTGGCAGGTGAATTTCCTGTATAAGTTACTTCAAAAGGATAGTTAGAGTTGTTGCTGTAGGCCGTAAACTGACTTCCGGGCTGAATTGTTTGACCAGCAGGAACAATGTAATTCACAACATCTTGACTTTGTTGATTATTGAAGCTTTCCCACAATCTGATAACAGTATGAAAAGAAGAATTGTCAACAAAAGCGGTTGGAGCACCTCTGAAGAATGTTGAATAACTACCGCCTAAAGTTCCAGATCTTCTTAGGTCACCGAAATATAAGGATGCAAATGAAGCATCTGGGTTGATAGAAGAAAAGTCGCAATCAAAGCCGTCACCACCCATCACTTCTTTGGCCCATTTTGTAGTTGGACCATTAAAGTCAATTAGGTTGGTTCCATTATCTTGTGTACCTCCAAGCACTTCTCCGCGCACAGAGGTGGCTACCGAATAATACTGAGTTACAGAGAAATTTCTGTTGGTTGCTGCAAAGCTTTGTCCTCCATCTGTAGATTTGTAAACACCGCCATCATTGGTGAAATAAACCGTTCCTAGATTTGTTTTATCAAAAACTACTTGATGGTGATCAGCATGGTTATATAATGAACTGAAAGGAGCATAATTCCAAGCCGAAATTTGATTGAATCCTGTGGTTGGGGTGTAACTCCAAAGATCTAAACCTCCGCATATAATTCTGTCCTTATTTGAGGGATCAACTCCAATAGCGCACGCATAATCTCCTTGATTTCCTAAAATTTGGAAAGTAGTTCCACCCGTTGAATTTGGAATAAGCGTAAATGTGTTTCCTTTATCTATAGATTTCCAAACTCCCGCGACTTGGTAACTAGACGGACGCGAACCTATACAATAAACATAGTTAGGATCTGTTGCACAACTTGCAATTTGCAGGTTGCTCATACCAGTAGGAGCAGAGGGAAGTGTTTTTAGAGTAAATGTTGTTCCATCGTTTGAAGTATAAAATTTATTTCCTACACTTGCGAAGATGGTGCCATCAGCGCCAATTTCAATGTCTTTACAGTTGGAATTTACACTCAAAGGATTTGTCCATGTTGCTCCGCCATCAGCAGAAACTCTTAAACCGGTGATTGTACCTGCGTATAATTTACCTTGATAATATCCTAAGGAATACACATAAGAAAAAGCACTGTTGTAAGT
>JBILUU010000288.1:0-4195 GCA_044370815.1 Bacteroidia bacterium | reverse complement strand
TGCATTTATTTTTTAGTCCAATTAAACCCGAATTAATCAGTAGAAGTTACGTATGTAACGCACTAGTGATTTTATGAGGGCAATCCCGCTTAGCAGGTGTTTTCAACTCATTGAACCAATAGATTGAATTGCAGTTGTTTTAGCGATTCCGCATTTTCTAATGAGGAATTTGGGTTGAAATAAGGCCATAACCAAAGCATCTATATCATATTACATTACTTCAATAATGATACAGCTGTTGCTTATGAAATATCTCAGTATCAACTTTCTTTTTGCAGCTTTAGCGTAGCTACATGTTCATTCAAAGCATCAACCAAAATCTTTGAAACGTTATTAAAATAACGCTTTGTTTTGTATGCTCCAATCCATTGAACACCTTGTATGGCATTGGTTAAAAATATTTCATCGGCCCTAATTAAATCGTTAGGTTTAAGTTCGGTTTCGTACACATTAATACGCGCCTTCGAGGCCAATTCAAGAATTACCTTACGCATCACACCATCGATACACCCTTCTGCTATTGAAGGGGTGTACAATACACCATTAATTACAATAAATAGATTGCTGCTAGTGAATTCACAAACATTGTGCTTGTCATTCAAAATCACACTCTCATCTAATTCTTGCTCTGTTTTGAATTTACCGGCTAAAACATAAAGTAAACTATTACATGATTTGATGATGCTAAGCGCGTTACACGGCTTTTTAATTTTTTGATACAACTCAATCTTTAGTCCGCGACTGTTAAGCTCATATCCCGATCCTCCATGTTCATAGGCGGTAACATCAATTACAATTGAACACGAATTATCAACAGGTGCGTACAAACCTCCATCATTTCTGAATAAGTTAACACGTACCCTCCCCTCTCCTTTTATGCCATTTTTTTCAGCCAATTGCATTACATTTTCTTTTAGTTGGTCGGCAGTAAAATCATTGGGTAATTTTAATTCAAGCGTAGCGGCAGTATCTATAATTCGTTTAAAATGATTTTTTATAAAGGGCAGGTCGGCACCGGTAATACGCATACTTTCAAAAAATCCGTCTCCGTACCGAAATGAGCGATTGCCCACAGTAAAAATCGGGGTTTCTCTTGAAACAATTTGATTGTTGATACTTATAAAACCGGCAGACATAAATCAAAAATTGAAATTCAAAATTACAAAATAAGATGCAAAACTTCATTAATATTTTGATTAGATTTAATTAGCAAGGGCTTCACTCCTGCTTTTGCTGCTGCATCAGCATCGCGCTGTTTATCTCCAATGAACCATGATTTTGAGGGATCAATATGAAAAGTATCGATGGCCTTTTCCAATAATAATGAATCTGGCTTTCGGCAGAGGCAGCGGCTGATGTCGGGATGATGCGGGCAAAAATAAATTGCTTTAAATTCAATATCATGACTTTGGGCTTTCTCAATTAATTTGCGATGACAAGCATGCATCTGCTCTTCGCTATATTTTTTGAGCGCAATACCACTTTGATTGGTAACGATAATGAAAATAAAATGATGCTCCTTTAGTCTCAATAATCCTTCAAACAATCCATCGTTAATGACAAAATCATTGATATCATAAGTATGATCTCCTCTTTCACGATTGACAACGCCATCACGGTCTAAGAATATACAGGCCTGTTTACTCATGCTAACTCCAATGCAATTTGATTAATTCAACAAATCTTACAGCAATTTCTTTATCAAGCAATATGGTAAACATGATACCAAATACAGCACCAAAAAAATGGGCATCATGCCCAATATTACCGCGATTTTGCTTGGCAAGTACATAGGAAATAATCAAATAAAATAATCCGAAAACATAGGCAGGAATAGGAAAAGGAATAAACAAAAAATAGAAAGATGCCAACGGATTAAATAAAATATAGGCAAATACAACGGCCGAAACTGCTCCTGATGCACCTACAGCGGTGTAGCCAAAATGATGCTTGTTTTTTTCGTATGAATGAAAGACCGAAAGCATGGCACCTCCCAAATACAGCAGGATATAAAACAAAATACCCTTGCTGCCAAAGGCAAGCGCATAAACAGTCTCGGTAGCGTGTTCACCAAAGTTATACAACACATACATGTTTATGGCAAGATGCAGCCAATCGGCATGGACCAGCGCATAAGTAAACATTCGATAAGCTTCGCCACTTGAATTCATAATAGCGGGATGCAACTTTAACCGATCAAAAAGTTGTCGATTGCTGAATGCCGCAATAGAAACAAATGCGGTGATAACAATGATAAGGAGTGTTACAGACACGCTCTTTACTCGGGCAACAAAGTCATATTTTTCTCTATCAAAGGAACATAGGATCCTTTATCAAGAATGGTAATATCTTCTGAATGCGCCTTGAAACCTTGTGCGCGAACCTCCATATAGTATTTTCCCGGAGGTAAAATAATCACATATTTACCTGTTTGGTTATTTACTTTATATTGCCCAAATGTATTATTGGATTTTGATTCAAAAACTTCAATTATAGCATTTGCTGGTACATTATCGGTTTTGTTCACCTTAAGCATACCTTTTACTACTGTTAATTCCGCATCTACATTTTTAAAAATAATACGATAAATATCAAGGTCGCCTTGGCCGTCCTTTCTTAATGCAGACATATATCCGTATCTACCTTTGGCACTCATGCATAAATTTTTATCGTCAAAAGGTGTATTGATTGGGTATCCTATATTTTTTGGAGCGCCAAAATTGAGTGTATCGGGCAATATTTCTGATTTAAATATATCGTATCCGCCCATAGAGTTGTGTCCTTTTGAACTGAAATAAAGTGTGTAGCCATCATTTGAGATATTCGGAAAATCCTCATCGAATAGTGTATTCACTTCCGGCCCCAAGTTGTAGGCTTCTCCCCACTCTCCGCTTGGCAAAATTCGTGCACGGTAAATATCAAAACCACCTATACCACCTGGTCTATTACTTGCAAAATACAAAGTTCTTCCATCGGGTGAAATTGAAGCGGAGCTTTCTTCATACTTAGGACTGTTGATGTTGGTATTAACTTTGAATGGCTTTAAAATTTGATTGTCAACCTTGGGGCCAATAAACACATCGCCTTTACCATCCTTATTATTGTAGCTAAAAATGAGGGTATTTCCATCAGCACATACGCCAACTATTTCCTCGTCACCTTCCATGGTATTTACCGACTCTCCAATATCATCGGCAGCTTGCCACTTACCGTCTTTAACAGAAGATATATATACATTGCTTGCATACTTACCATCACTCTTTTTAACTGAATTATCGGGCCTCAAAGAGTTGTACATCAAAAAAGATTCATCCTCAGAAATAAAAGGCGCAAAATCAGCAAAAGGAGAATTGATATCCTTGCCAAGATTCTCAAAAGTAACACCTATAGGGCTTTTCACAAGTTCTTTGGCATTGTTGCACATTTCAATCTCACGGTTTACTTGCTTTTCCATAGCTTTGCCCTCAGTAGTTCCCAAAAAACTCTTGTACTGTTCAATGGCTTTGTCGAACATTAAATGAAAGGTAAGCGACTTTGCGTAAGTGTAGTAAAACATCCTGTCGATTCCGGGCTCTATAAGAGCCAATTCCAGAAAACTCTTTGCCTTTAGTTTATCAATGTTAGTTTCAACATAACAAGCACCAACACGATAATTGTAAAAGGCGTTCTTTTCATTTCCCTCCAAAAGCTTCAAGTAATCTCCTAATGCTTCTTCGTAATTTTTTGCTTTGAATTTCATATCGGCAACAGCAATCGGATCGGTCATATCTACAACTGGAGCAGCAGCTACTGGGGCTTTTGCTTTGGGCGATGTTCCGGGTGCTGATTTGTTTTGGGCAACTGCGTTAAAGGAATAAATTAAACAGGCTGCCGCTAGTCCTTTGGTTAATCTATCGATTGATATCATAAGTCTAAGATAATTCAAATTACAAAAGGCGAATATAAGACAGATTTTTTAATTTGTTGGTATGTAAACAAACAAAGTACAATTATACGAAACAATTATTGTGCCTCATCTAAAAGTTTAACCCAAATTCCAATAATGCTTTTGCATTAGAAATAAATAGCTAACATGTTTCATTTTAGTGTGATTTAAAAAAAAATTGATGTTGGCCTTGTGAAAATGGCGTTAAGAAAAATATAATGGAAGGCGTTCGATTATACCAATTGCATTTATTTTTTAGTCCAATTAAAG
>JBILUU010000287.1:0-4200 GCA_044370815.1 Bacteroidia bacterium | reverse complement strand
ATATTTGTATTTATTTCAAACGGTCAACAACATCTTTTTTACACTCTTTCTTGCGTTGAAACTGGTGAACTTCTTCATTCTAATGCAAGCGCTTTATTTGAACCCAAATTAAGCAATAGGAGATTTGGAAAATCGAACTACTTGCTTTAGTTGGGTTAATCCCGATTTAGAAAATGTTATCAGATTTGTAAAAATCTGATTTACAGTTTCTTTATCGTTTACGCATTTCTAATGCGTAATCTGGGTTGAATTTGGGTTGAAGATGGGACTACAAAGTAGTTGCTTTGACAATTAATCCTGCTTAGCAAGTTTTTTCAAAACTTGCAAGTGTATTGAATTACTTATGCTTTTGCAATGCAGCAAATGGGAGTTTGAGTTGAATTTGATACAGGTATTTGTCTCCTATCTATGACAATAATCATATTTTAACATGATAAGCATCAGTGCTCGATACTTTATCTATGCTGACTTTTGCATCATTCTATTATTCATCCCTTAAAACTAAATAATTATGAAAACAACTACATTAATTTTGATGATGATGTTTGGTTTATTTGCTATTCAAGTAAGCCATGCACAAATTCCAACCACGCAACTTAGAAGTATTGATTGTGGTAAAACCAACCTCACACCAACAGCTCAAATTCAATGCGATCCGGTTGCGGGAGCTAACCTTTATCAGTGGGAGTTCAGAGACATTAATACCAATGCTGTGGTAGGGGTAAAAAACACTACTGGTTTCGTTTTTGCACCATCCCTGATACCTGCCCTACAATGGAATACCCAATACAATTGCGCTATTAGAGTTAGGGTAGGTTCAACATTTGGCAATTTTGGTCCTGTTTGTTTAACCGGACTTACTCAAGACCCGGCTATTGCAGGTGTGCCACCAACCGCTTTGCGACCACAATTTTGCAACTCAAACACATTGTTATTAAACAATACTGTTGCATGTTCGCCAGTTCCAATGGGATCTTTGTATGAGTTCGAATTTACCAATACAAATACGCAACAAGTTTCTTCCGTTATTCTTCCCGGAATATATTTAACCTTAAACAACCCCGCTTTGGGATTGCAGGCCGGTCAGTCATACGAAGTAAGAACCAGAGCATTTGTTTTTAATACTTGGGGAGTTGCCTCTACCGTGTGTAATATCAACATCAATGCTCCCATTAATAATGTTGTAGCAAGCCACAATGCACCTGCATGCGAAGGAACAGCGCTACAATTAACCGCAAATTTTCAAGGGGGTATTTCGCCAATAACCTATACTTGGACTGGACCTAATGGATTCAGTAGCAATCAGCAAAATCCTTTAGTTTCAAATCCTGTGAGCGGTACATACAATCTAACTGTAACTGGTAGTTTGGGCAGTGGTAGCGGAAGTTCGTCAACCGATGTAACTGTGAATCCTTCGCCAGTTACCCCAATCATATCGGGTGAGTTTGATTTTTGTCCTAATAATGCTGCAACACTTGATGCAGGTGCTGGATACAGCAGCTATTCATGGAGCAACGGGATGCTTACCCAAACTGCCATTGTATTACTCCCTGCTGTATACACGGTAACTGTTTCGAACTCTTTTGGGTGCACTGCCATTGCCTCTGTGGATGTTGCTCCTTGTGTAAGCAATGTACAATCAACACAACTTAGAACTGTTGATTGCGGTAAAATCAATCTTACTCCTAATGCACAGTTTGCTTGCAATCCGGTTGCTAACGCAACGAATTATCAGTGGGAGTTTAGAGACCCTTCAACACTTGCCCTATATGCAAGTTATGTGTCGCAACATTTCATTACGGCTGGAGAAGCCATTGTGCCAACCTTACAATTTAACACACAGTACATCACAAGGGTAAGGGCAAAGGTAGCCGGAGAGTGGGGCAACTATGGCGCGCTTTGTACACTTGGTTTAGGTTCCGATCCTGCTATTGTAGGTGTATTGCCCACACACCTCAGAGATCAATTTTGCAACACAACCTTGCCACTTAACACAACCATTGCATGTAATCCTGTAGCAATGGGCAGTTTATATGAATTTGAATTTACCGATCAAGCCAATTTTAATCTGATAAATGTGGTGAGTTCTTTAATATATTTGAATTTGGCTAGTGTATCGCCTAACCTCCAAGTTGGTCATACTTATGCGGTAAGAGCAAGAGGCTTGGTTTATAATACATGGAGCAATTATGGTACGGCTTGCAACATAACTATTGGCAGCCCTATTGTTGGCGCGGGCTCTAGAGGTTCTTCTCCTGATGAAACAAACTCAGAGGTAACAATTGAAACTTCTCATTTGGAGAACAATATGGGAGACCAATTGCTTGCATACCCTAATCCTTTTGATTTGCAAAGTGGCTTCATAATAAAGTCAGCCGAAAATAAATATGTTACTGTAAACTTATTTGATGCAGTTGGGCAGATGGTGTGGAGCAGAAGGGTAAACACCAATAACTACGAGCAATTTAACACACAAGACCTTGCTCCGGGATTATATTTTATGAGCACCTCCGAAAACAAAAACAATTCGGTAAGAGTGATTAAAAGCAAGTAATACTTATTGATTTCACCAAATTATAATGTTACTAGCAAAGGAGTATACCCAAACTCGTAAGCCCATGTGGTTAAAACAAAGATGCTCCTTAATCACCCAAAAACCCCGCAGTTAGCGGGGTTTTTGTTTTTGTGTCAGCGAAATTGATATCATGACCCAAGCAAATGCAATTGGAATAACCTTTAATGGTATGATTGGTGTTGATTCACTATCCTAAATCATCGCTTGTAAAAGCCATAGGAAGCAAGGTTCTTACATTATCAAGCACATAAATTACACCTTGATCTCCTTGCAGAATTAATTCTATGTCATGACCATATAGTTTTTCATACTCTGATAGTACTTGTCGGCAAGATCCGCAAGGTGCCACCGGAGCATTTACAGGGACCCTATTTGAAAATGCAGTAACAGCAACTTTTAGCGCTTTTACACCCGGAAATTGCGAGGAAGCATAAAACATGGCAACACGCTCGGCACAAATTCCTGAAGGGAAGGCCGCATTTTCCTGATTGTTGCCGGTAACAATTTGTCCGTTTGCTAGCAATACAGCACTGCCTACGCTAAATCCAGAGTATGGCGCATAAGCTTTTTTAGCTACTTCTCGAGCCATACTCAAGAGTTCTGCATCTTGTTCATTCAACTCAGCTTCGGAGTCGTAACTCTTATAAGTAAGCTCAAAACTGTGTTTTTCCATGAAAAATATTTAGTTGGCTTTACAGCGCAATCAATTATTGCGACTGGAATTTCTTTTTGTGAAACTTCTTTTTCTTTTTACCAGAACCGCCCCCCATACCATTGCCCATACCGCTTCCTGAGTGGCCTTGTTGTACATTACGTGTTTGTAAATCGCTTTTATTAGCCAATCGCATTCCTTCTTTAATTTTTAGCTTGCCCTTTGATAAGGTTTGCAACTGTTCAATAATAACCTCATCAACCACGTTGTCTTTATTCCAGGTGATATAAAAGCTCTTCATCACATTGGCTATGTTTTCTACAAATGTATCTTTCATTTCGCCTTCCTGCATCTCAACGGCCTTTTGTATCATATCTTCCACAATTTTTCCATAGTGTTTAAACCTGATATTGTTACGCGGATATGGCACTCTGTCGGGCCTTTTGGTAAACGTTTCCGGGCTTGGTTTAGGATAAGGAGAATCAACATCCAACCTGAATTTTGATATTACAAATAAATGATCCCATAGCTTGTGTTTAAAGTCATTCACATCACGCAAGTGAGGATTTAATTGACCCATAACATCAATGATAGCTCGCGCTACCCTGTTTCTTTCTTCACGATCTTCAACTGTAACGGCAAAGTCTACCATACGCTGTATGTTTCGACCATATTCTGAGATAATCAGCGGTGGTAAATCGGTGTTGTATTCCAACGAGTTAATTGTAATCAAACGAACAAAATTTAGGGTTATAGATAGCCGTTAAAGCAACAGCATTTATTTTAAAACAACACAAATGTAATAAAAATGTTGACAATACAATACTTTTCCGCAGTTATCCTATATAATCAACTACAATTTGACACATTATACCAAGTAAAAATCCTGAATAAATTTCAAACGGACTATGCGCTTTTAATTGCAGGCGCGCCCAACCAATAATGCCCGACAACAAGAACGAGAGTATTACCC
>JBILUU010000284.1:0-4213 GCA_044370815.1 Bacteroidia bacterium | reverse complement strand
TAATACCGCACCAGCCATTACCACTCAACCCTCTGCTCCAAGTTCTACTTGCACCAGCAGTGGCACTCAAACCCTAAGTGTTGCAGCTACTGGAACAGGCTTAACCTATTCTTGGAGAAAGGGAGGAGTAGCGATTACCAATGGAGGAGTTTTTTCAGGTCAAGGAACTAATACATTAACCTTAACAAATCCTGTGATTGCAGATGCCGGTAGTTACGATGTAGTGATTAGTGGGACTTGTCCTTCTCCTGTAACTTCCAATGCAGTTAATGTAACTGTAAATCCATTGCCGCAAGGCAGTATTGCCGGTAACACTATTTGCTCAGGCAACCAAAGTCAATTTACCTTTACCGCAAGCACAGGTACAGGGCCATTTACATTAATCGTTGGAGGTACAACCTATACCAATGTGATAAGCGGCACGTCTTTTAATGGTCCATCGCCAACTACTACTACTCCGTACACATTAACCTCTATTACTGATGCCAATGGTTGTGTGAGAACAACAGGCATAACCGCAGCAACAGCTACTGTAACTGTAAACACAGCACCCTCAATTATCACTCAGCCACTGCAGCCAGCAGCAACTTGCACAGGTTCAGGTACACGCACCATTTCTGTTCTTGCTACCGGAACTGGACTAACCTATTCTTGGAGAAAAGATGGATTAGCTGTTGCTAACGGAGGAATATATTCCGGACAAGGCACAAATACATTGACAATAACCAATCCTGTGGTGGCAGATGCAGGTAGTTATGATGTTGTAATCATTGGAACTTGCACACCTGATGTTACTTCTAATGCAGTATTATTAAATGTGAGCGCCACACCAACAGCCAGCGGCATAGGTCCTTTACAAACTTGTGAGAATGGAGCTATCACCCTGAGTGGAGTCAGCGCCACTAATGGCACTATCTCTTGGAGCATTCTTAACGGGAATGGTAATTTAGCTAACACAAGCACCTTAACACCAACCTATACGCCAGTGGCAGCTGATGCGGGGACAACGGTTGTATTAAGACTTTCTGTATCAAATCCTCCTTGTGCCGATGCAATTTATGATCAAGAAATTCAAATTAGACCTAGGCCTACTTTAAGCACAGCTGCTGTCAACATCTGCACAGGCAATCCTTTTCAACAAATTGATGTTGTGTCGCCTCAGCTAAATACAGATTACAAATGGTCGCCCGCCAATGATTTATATCTAGATGCGGCATTAACCATTCCTTACACTTTAGGCACACCCGCCTCCACAGTTTGGACCGCTCCATTTGGAAATGCAACCTACAATGTAACCGCAACAAATACAATAGATAATTGCGTTACTGGAACCACACCTGTAGTAGTTACAGTTTGCCCAGCTGCCAACGATGCTATTTGTCAGGCCACAGCCGTTAATGTTACAAGCACTGCAACCTTTGTGAATTATAGTTTAACAGGTTCAACACCTTCTATTTTTGCTGCATGTGCACCTGTGGCCAGAGATATTTATTTTTCGGCAGTTGTGCCTGCGAATGGTGAGATTGATGTAGTAACATTACCCGGAACAAATGCCAACAACTCCTTGAATATGGTGAGCAGTGTGGTGCAAATTTTAACAGGTGCTTGCACCTCGCCTTCTGTTGTTGTTTGTAACTCAAATGGAGGTTCGGGCAACATGAGTTTTGCTAGCGCTAGCGGATTAACCCCAGGTGCTACCGTTTACATTCGTTTGGCAAGAACAGGAGGGCCGACTACTGCCCAATTTGTAAGAATGGCTGTAACCAATGGGCTAGTTTGGACTGCAGCAGTTGATGACGACTTTAATAATCCAGCCAATTGGCATGGCGGAGACGCGACTGCATTAACAAAACCAGATGCGTTAATTTCAGCCATTATCCCATCTACAGTTACAAAGCCAAAATTGAATATTAATAGCAACGTGAGAGACATCAGCTTTACAACTGTTCCGCCCTATTTCGGATCGCAAGGCGTTGACTTAAATGGATTTACACTTAATGTAAAAGGCAATTGGTTTGTAGGTCCTTCTATTGCTTCATCGCTAAGTCTTACTTGTAATGGTACAGTTGAATTTAATGGCAACGGACCGGCAGCACAAACTATAGGTGGAAAAAACAACTTTGGAAATTTAACGACTAATAACACAGCAGCAGGAGTTACTTTAACCAATGGCACAGGAGTAAGCTGTATATTAAAAACTACAGCTGGAAATTTAAACTCTGCAGGTTTTTTAACCCTGCGTTCATCAACAGGTTTAACTGCCCTTGTGAACCCCATGTTGGGTAATGTAACAGGTAACGTTACTGTTGAGCGAAAGATTGATGGCCCTTCAGGCTATCACTATCTATCAGGTGCTGTTTCAGGGGCAATTGTGAACAATACCGTGAATGGTTGGCGAGATGATTTCACCATTCTCTCTTCATTAGATGGAATTGCTTTTATACCCGGTAACATTTACACACAACTACCAACTGTTTGGGAATACAATGAGTCAAACACTAATCCTAATCCCGACTTTGGTTGGATATCGGCCACAGGTACCGATGATGCCATTACACCATTAAAAGGCTTTGCTTGTATTGTAATGACAAACACAATTGTTGATGTAAGCGGGCCATTAAATAATGGAATTATTGCAGGTGGATATAACATTACAAAAACAACGGGTACAGGTATTGGTGAAGGAATCAATGTGATTGGCAATCCTTATCCTTCTCCTATTTCATGGAATGCTTTTAGGGCGTTGCCAGCCAATAATGCTTTGTTATCAACCAGTGGCTATAAAGTGTTCATCTCTTCAGGAGGGTATAATGGAGCATACGGTAGTTGGGATGGCAGTATTGGTTCTCCGGCAACGGTTACCGACAGAATCGCTTCCTCTCAAGGTATTCTTGTAACTGCTTTGGCAACCGGTAATATCAATGCTGCAAATAGCGCAAGACTCACCACCTCAGCAGATGTAAGTTCTAACTTTTTCAGTGGCTATAATTCTGTTCCTGATTTATTGCGTATGGAGATACAAGGCAATGGTTTTGCAAACGAAACTGCTATTTATTTTGACGGTAATGCTGCAGATGAAGCGGATATTAACCGTGATGCAACCTTAATTTTCTCTCCAACAGATGGTATGCCAAACGTTTATTCCTATATTAATCAAACTCCGCTAAACATCAACGTTATGGGCTCTTTGAATTCAGAAAAGGTTGTGCCATTGGGAGTAAAAATTAAAACTGCAGGTACATACAATTTGATTGCTACAGATATGAGTAGTTTTTCACCATCTGTGATTGTCTATTTGGAAGATATACAAACCGGCAGTATCATCAATTTACGCACCAACCCCTCTTATCAAATAACTTTACCTGTGGGTGAAATAAACAATCGTTTCTTCTTACATTTCCACCCTGCAGTTGTACTTGATCCCATCAATGAGTCATGTGCCGGCAATGATGGTAAGCTGCAAATTAATTATCCGTCATCAAACAGTGTTAATATGGTAATCAAAGATGAGAACGGAAATATTGTGCATACACAAAATAATTTTTCAGGTTCTACTATCATCAATAATCTTGCTGCAGGAAATTATGTAGCTGAAATGTCTTTTGGGCTTGCACCAAATACATATACCACAGCCGATTATTTTAGTATTGCAGAGGGCAACGATGTGGCTGCTCAGCTCACCGCAAGCGCATTTTCTGTTGATATGAATGCCAATACTAATGTGAACTTTACAGCAACCGCACAGGGAGCAACAAGTTTTAACTGGAATTTTGGTGATGGTCAAATCTTAAACAACGGACCTGCAAACGTATCACATGCCTTTACGCAGGCAGGCGCTTATCAAGTTACCTTTGAAGCAAGCAATGGCATTTGCAATTCGGTAGCCGGTACAATTATAGAAGTTACCAATGCTACAGGTTTAACTGCGATATCAAACAGCAACCTAAAAGTTAGTGCTGTTGGCAGCAAAGTTATTGTTCGTTTTGGCAACAATATAGAAGGCACAGCTAATATTGAAATAATTAATATGCTCGGTGAGGTTGTTGCCCAAACACAAAATGTAGCTATGAAAGGCACAAGAGAAATTGATTTGCCAAACATTGCAGCTGGTCAATATTTGGTGAAAATTATTAATAATAACAAGTTGTTGACTGAAAAGGTATATCTGAATCGTTAATAACAGATCTTAATTGATTCAAGTTATCTTTTGCTC
>JBILUU010000285.1:0-4213 GCA_044370815.1 Bacteroidia bacterium | reverse complement strand
ACCTATTGAAATGAGCAAATTTAAAATTACTTTGTTACCCATCTTTCTCTTAACAATCTTTCTTACCAATTGTGGACCTAAATCAACAGAGGAGCAGTTTGAATTGATTATGAAATCAAAAGATCCTTTAGAAAGACAAAATATTTCTTATGTTCTAGCGAATTCACTGGATACAAATGCTGTGAAATTGTTTTTTGGTGTTATTCATAATCCTTTAGCAATAGAGTCTTTGGAAAACATGCTAGCAAGATATTCTGAAATTATCTCAACAGAACCAAAACAATCTGAAAAGGCCCTACAATGTGTTCAATTGATTACTGCCCCCAACTCACAAGATCATGACTCATTGAAGGATAAAAAAATTGACTTACTGATACATGGCCTTAATCAAGACTTCTCTAGTATGGAATTCGAAAACGCACTAATATTATCAGTAAAAAAATATGGGAATGAGGCAATGATCAAATTAATTGAAGCATGGTATCAAAACAGGTACTCTGCTCCGCTGCTTCATGCAATACAATCTTTTGAAAATGATGCTGTTGAATTTTTAATTAGTAAAATGGAAACTGATACAGTCGCTATCGATTTACTGGCTCGCTTCGGGCAGCCGATTGTAAATACCATGATAGAAAAGATGAAAGATAAGGAGCAGTCTGTCAGATTTGCAGCAGGTGACGTCTTGGTTCAGATGATAAAATACGATCCAAAGGCAGTTGACGCCCTTACATCAGCAATTGATATGGGTGGAGTTGGTATCATAGCTAAAAATTATCCATTTTACATACGTTTAGGACAATATGGTACTGAAAAAATATTACTAAAAGCATTAGAGGCTTATTTCAATCAAGTGATGTGTGTGGATTATTTGAATTGTGGGAATTCAGAGCTTGAATCAGGAGCCACCGAGATTGCCTACAAAAACGGATTTTATGTTGAGCGAAGCTTCGGTAGTCACTATGGTCCAATATGGGGGAGCGGCAATTGAGATAAAATAATATTTATTCAGTCTGAGCTAGATTATGGGATAAATTTCAAGTGCAAATTGGTGTTGTCATAAGCATTTATCAGCCCATGTTACCTTTTATTTTCAGATCAATGATTCATTACTAGCCCTTTTTTCTTTCCCCAAATTTACAGGTTCACTTTTTTGACTGTTACATAAATTAGATTGTAAATGAATATTACGATGCATTTACCCAAGAATTAGACGAGTTATTACCATTTATAATCATATGCTCTAGCTTATTTACTTTAACCTTTAACAAACCCAATCTCATTTATTAGTTGATAATTTTTTTTTAGATATCGGTAATATCGTCCCCTACTCCCCAATCAACTTCATTTTTATATCTTCGCTCCTCTGTTTATGGCTACCGAAACTATTTTTGCAGATGTAATTGTTCCGCTTTCATTGCCGCTGTTGTATACCTATCGTATCCCGCAGGAATGGAATAATGATGTTATGGCCGGTCAGCGTGTGATTGTGCAATTTGGCAAGAATAAACTGTATACGGGTATCATCAGGCGCTTGCATCATACCGCACCTGCTGCCTACGAGGCAAAGTACATTGAAAACATTTTAGATGATTTTCCGCTTATTAATGAACAACAATTTGCCTTGTGGGATTGGATGGCCGAATACTACCTGTGCAGTGCCGGTGAACTGATGCAGGCAGCTTTGCCTGCGGGCTTTAAACTAAGTATCACCTCCAAATTTGTATTGAATCGCGAAATCGCCATCGATCATTCTTCTTTAACTGATAAGGAGTATTTATTGATTGAAGGCATTGAAAAGAGAAACTCTATTACCATTGAAGAAGCAGGTGAAATTTTACAGCTGAAACATCCGCATAAGCATGTCAAAAATTTGTTGGACAGGGGCTATATTTTAATTGAAGAGGAAATCAAAGAAAAGGTAAAGCCACGCACCATCAGCTTGGTTGAACTGACCGCGTATGCGACTGACGAAAAAAATTTAGAGGCCTTTGTTAATGAGATTTCTTTAAAGAAGAAAGCTGAAAATCAGCAAAAACTTATCCTTACTTTTTTAAAGCTAACCCAACATTTTCAGCAGAAGCGTCAGCCAATACGCAAAGAGGAATTGCTTCAGCAAGCCGAAGTGAATGAGAGCACCTTGAAATCATTGGTAAAGAAAAAAATACTACAAATTGTAAAACAAGAGGTTTCAAGATTCGGCAGCGCGGGTGTTAATGATGATGCCATCAAAGCATTGAATGAAGCACAAGAAAAGGCCTATCACCGCATAGTTGAGTTGTTTCAAGAAAAGCATGTTGTTTTGCTGCAAGGTGTTACCTCGAGCGGTAAAACCGAGGTGTATATCAAACTTATTGAAGAAACCATTAAAGCCGGCAAGCAAGTGTTGTATATGCTTCCCGAAATTGCGCTCACCACACAAATTATCAATCGTTTGCAGGTTGTATTTGGCAATCGTGTGGGGGTATACCACAGCAAGTTTAACGAGAGTGAGCGCGTTGAAGTTTGGAAGAACTTAATGCGCACCGATGAGGATGAAGGCGATATGCCACATTTTAAAATTGTGCTTGGCGTGCGCTCTGCCATTTTCTTGCCTTTTAATCGACTCGGACTTATTATTGTTGACGAAGAGCATGATTCATCATACAAACAAGTAGACCCTGCACCGCGATATCAGGCGCGTGACGCAGCCATTTATTTAGGCCATATTCATGGTGCCAAAATTTTGTTGGGCTCGGCTACGCCATCGATAGAGAGTTACTACAATGCCAGAACAGCAAAGTATGGAATGGTGCAAATGCGTGAGCGTTTTGGAGGCATGCTTATGCCCATCATTGAAATAGCCGATACCAAGAAAGCCAAGGCCAATAAAAGCATGAAAACACATTTCACACGCGAACTATTGGAGAGCATTGAAGAGGCCATTAAAAACAAGGAGCAGGTAATTTTATTTCAAAATCGCAGAGGATTTGCTCCCATGCTGCAATGTAATATTTGCCATTGGACACCCATGTGTAAAAATTGCGATGTGAGTTTAACTTTCCATAAATCATTGAATTTACTTCGTTGTCACTACTGCGGATATAGCTCTAAACCCATTGAAATTTGTCAAGCATGCGGATCGGATGAAGTAAAAATGATTGGCTTTGGTACCGAGAAAATTGAAGAGGAACTGTCGGTATTTTTTCCTCAAGCACGCATTAGCCGCATGGATTTGGATACAACACGATCGCGATACAGCTACAAGCAAATTATCAATGATTTTGAAGATAGGAAAGTTGATATTTTGGTAGGTACGCAAATGGTGACCAAAGGACTTGACTTTAACCATGTGAGTTTAGTGGGAATTATTAATGCCGATACCATGATGAGCTTTCCTGACTTTAGGGCGCATGAGAGGGCCTTTCAGCTTATGGCCCAGGTTGCAGGTCGTGCAGGCCGAAAGCATAAACAAGGTAAAGTTATCATTCAAACTTCACAAGCAGCCCACTTTTTAATAAAACAGGTATTGGATAATAATTATGATGCTTTGTTCGAACAACAGTTGAATGAAAGACAACAATTTAAATACCCTCCTTTTTACCGACTCATTAACATTACCATCAAACATAAGGACAAGTATTTACTTGATGAAGCAGCTGCCAATTTTGCCTCCATACTAAAAGCGCAATTGAGCAACAGAGTGCTTGGACCGGAGTACCCTGCAGTAAGCAGAATTAATAATTACTACCTCAAAAATATCTTAATAAAAATTGAAAAAGAGCTGTCGGCTGCTACGGTAAAAAAAGAAATCTTAAAACATATCATTACGTTAAGGCAAACGGAACTTTACAAACAAGTAAGGATAGCTTTGGATGTGGACCCGGGATAGCACACACTCATCCTCGTTTGCAACGAGGATGCTTTTAGTTTGCGTTTGTAACGCAACCTTAAAAAATCATAACAAGGCGCCCACCTGAGCGTAGTTGCCGAACTACGCTCTTTATATTTTATACCGATTACACTTTCAATTTAGTCCAATTGCGGCCTAACCTTTTTGGACTAATTTCAAGTAGTATCGGCATTAACCATTGCATATTTATTTTTTAATTGGACTAAAAAATAAATGCAATTGGTATTAAATGCTAAAATGAATTCAATATTTTAATAATTTTTACTATTTGCACGAGGTGGCCCATGCGTATCAAATAAACCCAAATTAAGCAATAGGAGATTT
>JBILUU010000286.1:0-4213 GCA_044370815.1 Bacteroidia bacterium | reverse complement strand
TCCTGACCTAGACGGAAAGGTGCTTATTCTTACTGATCCTATGTTGGCCACCGGTTCCTCTATGGTATTGGCTTTTAAAGCATTATTAAAGAAAGGCGCACCCAAGCATGTTCACATTGTTTCGGCCATTGCAAGCCGCGAGGGATTGGCCTATGTAGAAAAAAATATGCCTGAAAATACTACAGTATGGGTTGGAGCCGTTGACGATGAATTAACTGTTCAGTCTTATATTGTACCGGGTTTAGGTGATGCGGGCGATCTTGCCTACGGAGTAAAATCATAACTTTCTTGGGTGTTACATTTTTTAAAATATTAGGTATAGCCCTAGGTTGTGCCTTGAAACCTGTTGTTGTAATCCCCGCATCTGTTGCGGGTGGGGCAGAATTCTATCAGACTATTTTAGGCGGAATTATTGGTGGATGCAGTGGAATAACCATCTACCTATACGGTTTGGATTACTTAATTGAAACATTCAAAACTTATTTCCGTGTTAAAAGGCATCATCAATCTGATACTATGCCTGTAAAGAAAAAGCAAGTATTTACTAAAAGAAACCGTATGATTGTTAGGATGATGCAGAAGTATGGATTAAATGGTATTGCTATTATAACACCTCTTTTATCACTACCATTGGGAGTGATTATTGCAAGTAGAATCAATGATAAGTTCATCAACAACAGAAGGAAAGTACATATATACTTATGTGTATCAATGGTTATCTGGACATTTGTGATAACTGGCGTTTGTTATCTTTTTTAACCCAAATTCCGCATTAGAAAATGCGGAATCGCTAAAACAGCTGAATACTCAAGAAGTAATTGTTTTAAATACATCAAGCGCTTGTGTAAGGTTGCTCACTCGATCAAAAATCATGGTTAACTTATTGCCCGGTGTTTCTTTCAAACGCGCAGTTTGAGGATGTTGCTTCATAAAGTCTATGACCCTGTGAAAAGCAGCACTTTCGTAAAAAGGACTGTCTTGTTTGGCGATAAAATAGCCCACCATTTTGTTATTTTTCAATACAATTTTTTCGAACCCAATTTCAATGGCTGCCCATCTTAGTCTGATGGCATGCAACAACTCCTTGGCTTGTATTGGTAATGGGCCAAACCTATCGATTAAATTTTTCTCATACACTTGCAACTGCTCCTCAGTTTCCATGTCATCTAACTCCTTGTACAAGCACATGCGTTCAGTAATGTTGCTGATATAATCGTCAGGAAATAGGATTTCCATATCGGTGTCAATTTGACAATCTTTAATAAAATTACTTCCGCTCACACCCGCCTTGCGCATCATCTGATGGGCACTATCACTGTCTTCATAAAGATCTTTAAATTCTGTTTCCTTCAACTCACTGATTGCTTCATTCAAAATTTTCATATACATCTCAAAACCAATCTCAGCAATAAAACCACTTTGCTCGCCACCAAGCAGGTTGCCCGCACCTCTGATATCCAAATCGCGCAGTGCAATATTGAACCCCGAACCTAAATCGGCAAATTCTTCAATGGCCTTTAATCGCTTGCGCGCTTCGTTAGTGAGCACGCTTGCCGGAGGTGCCAATAAATAACAAAATGCTTTTTTATTACTACGTCCAACGCGGCCACGCATTTGATGCAAATCACTTAACCCAAACAAATTGGCATTGTTGATAATAATTGTATTGGCATTGCTGATATCCAAACCAGCTTCAATTATGGTGGTAGCCACAAGCACATCATAATATCCATCCACAAAATCCATCATGGCCTGCTCCAATTTATCTCCTTCCATTTGACCATGAGCTACAACCACACGCGCATCGGGGCATAGGCGCTGAATCATTCCTGCAACCTCTTGAATATTTTGCACCCTGTTATGCACGAAAAAAACTTGTCCACCTCTCGATATTTCATAGGCAATGGCATCACGAATAATTTCTTCGTTAAAGGTATGCAACTCAGTTTGCACCGGATAACGGTTAGGCGGTGGTGTAACAATTACCGATAAATCTCTTGCACCCATCATACTAAACTGTAATGTACGAGGGATAGGTGTAGCAGTAAGCGTAAGTGTATCAATATTTGTTTTGATTGTTTTAAGTTTATCTTTCACCGCTACGCCAAACTTCTGCTCTTCATCAATGATCATCAATCCTAAGTCTTTAAACTTAACATCTTTGCCCACTATACGATGTGTGCCTATTAAAATATCTACTTTACCTTCCTCCACCTTTTTTAGTGTTTCTTTTTGTTCCTTGGGACTTCTGAAACGATTGATATAATCCACATTACAAGGGAAATCTTTGAGTCGTTCCCTGAAGGTTTTATAATGCTGCAAGGCAAGAATTGTGGTGGGCACCAAAATCACCACCTGCTTACTGTCGCAAACTGCTTTAAAAGCGGCTCTAATAGCAATTTCTGTTTTTCCAAAACCTACATCCCCGCATATCAATCTATCCATAGGATAAGGTGCCTCCATATCTTTTTTAACTGCTGCAGTAGATTTCACCTGATCGGGTGTATCTTCATAAATAAAAGATGCCTCTAATTCGGTTTGCAAATAATTATCATGACTGAACTCAAAACCTTTTTGCGCCTTCCTTTTTGCGTACAGTTTAATCAAATCATAGGCAATAGCTTTTACTTTTGTTTTGGTCTTTTGTTTGAGTGCATTCCATGCGTTGCTACCAAGTTTATTAAGCTTAGGCAAAGTGCCTTCTTGCCCGCTATATTTGGCAATTCGATGTAGCGATTGGATACTCACATACAAAATATCATTATCGCGATATACCAATCGAATGGCTTCCTGCTGCTTTCCGTTTACATCTATTTTCTCGAGTCCGGCAAATCTTCCAATACCGTGATCGATATGCGTTACAAAGTCGCCCGGGTTAAGCGAACGTAACTCTTTTAAGGTAAGTGCCTCGCTTTTGCTTTTAAACTGATCTTTGAGTTTATAACGATGATAGCGATTAAAAATTTGGTGATCTGTGTAACATGCAATCTTTAAATCGTGGTCAATAAATCCTTCACTCAAGGAGAGAAAAACAGGTGTTACCTCATCGGGCGAAAACTTTTTTCCCTGCGCTGCAGTTACATCCTCTAAAATACTCAACAAGCGCTCGGTTTGTTTAGGGGTATCGGCAAAAAGTAAATTTTTAATCTTTTGCTCAACATTATTTTTTAGGTTGCTTATGAGCAGCTCAAAATTTTTGTTGAAGCTGGGTTGAGGTGAGAACTGAAATTCAAAAATACGATCAAATTGTGTAGCACTTTGGTTCCCAAATGATATATTTCTGAACCGCTGAACAGACTCTAAAAATGCATTGCTATTAATGAATAATTCCTCAGGAGGCAGCTGCTTAATGATGCCTTGCTCGGCTTTCTCATGCATTTTTTCGGCAGCATCGTACGACTTCTGTAATAAATCAGCAGCATGAATCAAATGGTTTGTCCAAATAAGTGTATCGGCACTAATGAAATCTAAAAAAGATGAACGACTTTCAATCAACAGCTTTTCGCTGATATTGGGAATGATATTAATAAAATCGTAGTACGCTACCGACAATTGCGTGGCGGTATCAAATGTTCTGATGCTTTCAATTTCATCATCAAAAAATTCGATGCGATAAGGATAATCGTTACTGAATGAAAATACATCGATAATACCACCTCTCACACTAAACTCTCCGGGCTGCACAACAAAGTCAACACGTTCAAAAGCATACTCCTCTAAAAACGAAAACATAAATTCAAGATTTACCTTTTCCTTTTTTCTAAGGTGAAAGGTATTTTCAGTTAAATGTTTTTTGGTAACAACCTTTTCAAATAACGCACTTGGATAGGTAACAACAATACTTGTTTCGCGAGGAGTAGTTAAATAATTAAGTACCTCTGAGCGGAATAACACATTGGCATTATCAATTGTTTCTGGCTCGTATGGCTTTTTGTAGCTCATCGGAAAAAACAACACTTTATCCTTGCCAATAATGTTTTCTAAATCATTAAATAAATAAGCTGCTTGTTCTTTGTCGGTAGTGATAAATAGGTGGGTTCCCTTGAGTGCATGAACAACTGCTTGTCCAACGAGTGCAATAGCGCTGCCCGACATTCCTTTTAGGGAAATTTGACAGGTGCTGCTTCGACTTAAATAATCAGTCAATTCGGCAATCCGTGCACTGTTTTGATAGGTTTGTTTTAATGATTCAATATCCATGCTCCTCTAAGCA
>JBILUU010000283.1:0-4241 GCA_044370815.1 Bacteroidia bacterium | reverse complement strand
GTACCCTGCTAAAGCAGATAAACCCATGGCGATTGTACCCCAAATAGTGACTCTTACAACTGCTTTAATTATATTGGCCCCACCTGTTTTTGCCGAAATAATTCCTAGCACAATTAAAAATAACAGGGTAAAAGCATAGAGCCAATATTCCATTGAAATTACAGGTGCAAAAAGCACTACTAATAAAGGCAGAATTCCACCAGCACAAAATGCTACACCTGATGCCAATGCGGCTTGTAATGGGTTAGCCTGACTTATTTCATTGATCCCTAATTCATCTCTCATGTGCGCTCCCAGGGCATCAGCCTCTGTGAGTTCTTTTGCCACCTGCAAGGCAGTTTCTTTTTTAAGTCCGCGTCTTTCATATATCTGTGCCAACACCCCAAGTTCTATTTCCGGCATCTCTTCCAATTCTTTTTTTTCTCTCTCTATGTCAGCATTTTCAACGTCTGTTTGTGAACTTACTGAAACATATTCGCCTGCAGCCATTGATAAAGCTCCGGCTACTAAACCTGCTATTGTAGCCAATGCTATTGGTGCTCTTGTTTGACTGGCAGCCGCCACACCAATAGCCAAACTGGAAATAGAAATAATTCCATCATTGGCGCCAAGCACGGCAGCACGTAGCCAATTGCTGCGGTGTATATAGTGACTGTCGAGATAGTTATCAATAGTAATCATGGGAAAATCATTTGATTTGTACAAAGATAACTTACTTCATTTAAAACCTATTATACCAAAAGCAAATACATGGTAGTCCAATTTTTAATCCAATTCATATTGGCAAATGCAGAATCGCTAAAGCAGCCATATCTCAATATCTTTTCAATGCATTGAAATACCTGCTAAGCGGGATTACGCTTATAAAATAGGTGGTTCATCACAAGCGTGCATTCTACTAGTTAACTGGATCTAATAAACATTGAATTAATTGAGCTGATTAAAATATATGATATAAATCATCCATTTAACTAATATATATCATAGCGCAAAAATGGACTTACCAATAATTTCGCAATCATAACGGAGCCCTATTAAAAAGTCATTTGCAAGTCAATTCATTTAAACCATATAAAAAAGGAACTCATGAAAATTAAAATCAACGACCACAGAAAAATTTATGCAGTGCAAACTGAATTTAACAAGGTGTTTAAAAACTTAAAAATTGTATTTTGGGGCAAGCCCCACAGCAATTCAGGTGAGCATGCAGAAGAGTTATCTAACGAAAACAACAGTACTATTGGAGCCTGCCGAATTATTCACAATAAAGGCGAAATAACCATTACGCCCGCCATGAAAGTGTCGGAACTGCAAGAGAGATTTGCTGATGTTTATGGACTTGGTGTTGGGATACAAATTAAATCTGGTAAATTATGGGAGCATGCCGCGGGTTTTGATGCACTTACCTTAGAAGATTTGAACAAAAAGGCCAGTCCTTCAAAGCATTTTGCATAAATCAAATTTGTCTATAATATGCTTACTAAAACAAGCATGCAGCTTTTTAAAGTAATTGATTTATAAAAATAGCAAGTAAAATGATAAGGTAATTTTTATGAAGGACAGTTCAAACTTATATCGGCCAACAAACATAACGCAATGGAAATATATTGTCCCATTCGTAAGGAGCATTGGCAAAATAAAAGATTGGAAATTTATTATACGCATGTCTATCTTTTTGGGCTATAATTCCTATCATCAAGAAACAGTTAACAGTATAGATATAGTTATCAATTAACCCATATTCCTCATTGGAGAATACACAATCATCATTCAATGATTACATCAAAGATTGGAAGAATAAAATAAAACACAGCGTTGAAGTTGAGCTATGCAATTGCTGATACCAACAAGGTAATATAAATTTTTCACACAACAATTATTCACCGAACACTAATTAACTAAATCATGGCATCATCTATAGAAAAAATAGTAAAGCCCTTAGAAATAAAAGCTCCCAATGAAACCATTAGGACAATTTATGAAAGAAGAGCTGTAAGAAAATACAAAGCAACACCTCTTGAGCAATCATTGATTGAACAAATTATTGATGCCGGAAGAATGGCTCCATCGGCCATTAATAAACAGCCATGGAAATTCTATGTTATATCCAACAAAGAAACTATCAGTACCTTCTCTAGAGAAATATTCAGGGCCGCCTTTATTGACACAATTAAGTCGGGCGTAGCACAAGTAATTAAAACGGCCAAAGACTTAATGCATTTTTCAAACAGATCCTTTCACTTGAATGTTGATGATGTTGTTTTTCATGGTGCTCCTTTGGTTATTTTTATCAGCTCATCAAAGCAAAATGAGTGGGCAGAACTTGATATTGGGATGTGTGCACAAAATATGATGTTGGCAGCTAAATCAATGGGTATTGACAGCTGTCCTGTTGGCTTGGCTAAATTTGCAGAGCATGCCAAAAGCTATTCAAAACTAAATGTGCCTGCAACACATCGAATCAATCTTGCTGTGATTTTCGGGTATGGTAATGAGATTCCTGAAATTCATGAGCGTATTAAAAACAATGTGGTTTATATTGACTAATCATTGAATCAAAAAATCATTCATGTATGGGTGGTCTCACAATTCATGAATTATCAATCATAAACAATCACCCCAAAAGCATCAATTTTCACAGTAATAATCACTTTAACACTTGAAAAAATGTCAACACTAAAAGCAATTAAAAATGGGGATGCACATCAGCAAATGTTGTCAAGCCTTTTAGGCAGCAAAAATTTTCCTGATCATCTTATTCAAGGTAATGATTTCGGACATCATGAAGAGCCATTAATTATTCTTATGGCATGCCATGAAACTAATGAATTGGCGCAACTCGACTTAGGCATATGTGCGCAATTGATGATGCCAACTGCTCGTCAACTTGGTTTCGACAACTGTTCCGTAGGATTAGTAAAAATTACTGACTTTACAAACAATTTTTCGAAACCTGGGATGCCAGAAACAAATCATGTTAATCTTGCCATTGTATTTGGCTATGGCAGCGAAGCTCCCGAATTACAGCATAGTAACAAAAACAATATCGTATTTATGTAATCATTCAATGCAAAAAAAAGAATGATAAAAATCATTTCTAATACTGATTTCAATCATTTTTATAACAATGATCACTATGCACCTTTGTAGTGCAAATTAATTCAAGTATTAACCTTTAAATTTAAGAGCCATGTCACTAGTAAAAACAAGTAAAAATGGGAATGTAATTCCGGCAGTGTTTTCAGATTTTTTTGAGAACGACAACTTTTTTAATAATCGTTGGTTCGATA
The DNA here is from genome assembly GCA_044370815.1 of Bacteroidia bacterium. Classification (GTDB taxonomy): domain Bacteria; phylum Bacteroidota; class Bacteroidia; order UBA4408; family UBA4408; genus CAIKXD01. The sequence goes on along the minus strand of JBILUU010000283.1, from coordinate 951 downwards.
GAGATATTGAACAATGGTTACCGGCAGTAAATGTCAAAGAAAACGGTAACGAATTCAAAATAGAATTCGCTGCACCGGGCTTCAACAAAAACGATTTCAAGGTACACGTTGAAGGCAATTTATTGACAATAAGTGCTGAGAGAAAAGAAGAGAAGAATGAAGAGAAAGAAAAATTCACCAGAAAGGAATTTTCTTACAATTCATTCAGTCGTTCATTTACTTTGCCTCAATCGGTAATTGCCGATAAAATTGATGCAAAATACACTGACGGAATTCTTAAGCTGCATATTCCTAAAAAGGAAGAGGCCAAAGTTCTGCCTTCAAAGGAAATTAAAGTAGCTTAGATGCCCGAAAAGGCCCGGTGTTATAGCCGGGCTTTTTTTTATCATTCAAACTATCAATTAATCTATAATTACTATGTGTTTTTCGGCAAGTGCAAGTTTTGCCTCGGGCGCGGTGCTCAGCTCAATAGGCGTATTATCATTAAAAAAAGTACAAAATAAATCTGAAATATTTTTTGCCTCTATTCCTTTATTTTTTGGCATACAGCAATTTATAGAAGGATTTTTATGGCTCACGCTTACACACAAAAATTTATCATCATGGCAAAGCATACCCACCCATCTTTTTTTATTCTTTGCGCAGGTCATTTGGCCCATTCTAGTTCCCTATGCCTTTTTGAAGCTTGAAAATGATTCTACTTTCATAAAATTGCAACAAACATTTACGATTATTGGAACACTCGTTTCCTGCTATCTGGCCTATTGTTTATTTAGCTTTTATGTTGAAGGCAGCATTATAGGGCATCATATTTCCTACCTGCAAGATTACCCTTTAAGCATTGGTAAACTGGGCGGTGGACTTTATGTTATAGCCACCGTTTTTCCTCCTTTTTTTTCAAGCGTTAAAGGAATGCGGTTATTGGGTGTGGCAATTGTAATTTCTTATATG
>JBILUU010000024.1:0-14857 GCA_044370815.1 Bacteroidia bacterium | reverse complement strand
TTCATAGGATGCTCCAGCGCTAATTTTCCAGCCATACCAAATTAAAGGAACATGTGTATCGTAGGTATAAGCAGCACCGTGTGTAGTGCCTGTTTTTTGGTAATCGAGGTAAGCAGGTAGGTAATTGAGCACCACATCTCCGCTACGCACATCATTATATCCCATGTAAATTCTGCTTAAAGCAAAATCAGCTGATTGAGATGATGCCATAATATCAAAGAGGGTGTAAGCGTTTGCCACTCCTTCGAGCGTGAGTGCATATCGTGCTGCTTCCATGCTTACTTCCTTCAATTTTAATTTCTTCTTTGCCATCGCATCATGATTAAAAAAGAACTGTTGATTGCTGTATGAACGCACTAGTGAATCGCCATAAACACTCATCAAATGTGCCTTCATGGAATCACTAATCATTTTCTCGTCAATGTATCCGGCCGGAATTTTAACCGACTGCAAATAGGCTGCATTATGCGCACCACCATGATCGGCAGTTAAAAAAATGATAAAGTTATCTCTCCCGATTTGCTTCTCCAAAAAGGCAATGAACTCCTCTAGGTCTTTATCAAGACGAAGATAGGTATCTTGTGTTTCGATGGCATTAGTGCCAAATTGATGACCTACATAATCAGTACTTGAGAAACTTACTGATAAAAAATCTGTGACTTCATCGGCTCCAAGTTGTTCATTTTTGATGGCCTCAATGGCAAATTCTTTCGTTAGTGTATTTCCAAAAGGGGTTGCGCGTAACATATTTAAACCCTTGTTTTTATCTTTGAGCTCAGCTAATTTGTGCGGAAAAATCGGCTTGCTTTCTCCCTTGAATGCACCTTCAAAAGCGTTATCATCACTCATGCTCTCCGTATAAGCACTCATGGGCAGTAAGGTAGTCCAATCTTGTGATAAATATTTTTCGGGAAGTTTTTTTTCGTTGAATGTGCTCACCCATGTAGGTAGTTGTTGCATGTAAAATGTACTGCTGATAAAAGCTCCATTACTTCCATCGTACCAATAGGCAGCATTTGCTGTATGACCTGCGGGCAATATGGAGGCACGGTCTTTTTGAGAAATGCCAATCACCTTAGCTTTCATATTGCTTGCCAATCTCATTTCATCACCAATGGTAGTGGTAAGCATATTGCGCGGAGACATCATACCCGCCTTACTTGAAGAACCTACAGTATTTACAGTTTTATCATCGGTACAATACATGTACTTTCCTGTTTTTTTATCATACCAATCGTTTGCAATAATACCATTTATCCTTGGTGTACTGCCAGTAAAAATGGACGCATGCCCAGGCCCTGTGTAGGTTGGCACATAATTAAAATTAGCATTTTTATTAAAATATCCTCCAATCATTAATTTCTTGAATCCTCCTTCCGAAAATTTACTTTCATATCGCGAGAGATAATCAACACGCATTTGATCAACTACAATACCCACAATCAACTTTGGTTTTGCGGCCTCGGCTATTTGAAGTGCAAACAAGTTTAATACAATCAGTGTAATTAATTTTGAGATTGAAATTTTATGTTCCATTTGTTTAAAATTACTTGAGTAAAATTAAAGAATAAAAAGCCTAGGCATATTCCGCAAAGTGCGCCTGCCAGAATATCGGCAGGATAGTGAACACCCAAATAAATGCGGCTATATGAAGTAAGGCAGGCATAGGCAACGCAAGCTATTGAGAAGAATTTACCTGCCGGCTTAAGCATCATTAGTATAAAAAGCATCAGGGCAAAAGCATTGGCTGCATGACTTGAAAAAAAGCCATAGGTTCCTCCGCGATAGTCGTTCACGGTATGCACAAATTGTCCGTAAAGGGGATGATGTGTTGGACGATAGCGTTGTACAAGTTCCTTGAAAACATTAGCTGTTTGATCACTAAAAAAAATCATAGCAACAGTGCAGCAAAGAATAATCCAAGTTGCTTTACCAAACTTTTTATAAACTTTGTAGAGCATCAACGCATATAATGGTGACCAAGTCAACCGGTTACTAAACAAGGGCATTAAAAAATCAAGCCACGGACGATGTGCCTCGTTGAGGAAAAAAAATAGTTGATGATCGGCCTCTACCAGGGTATCAAAAACACTCATGATGCATTAATTTAAGGCCTTCCACAGCATGTCTTTTAATTCTTTCAAATGATAGTTGGTATGCGAAGATATGAAAACGTGAGGCAAATCTTTGGGCAACTCTGCCGATAATGCCGCCTCTAATTCTTCATCAATCAAATCATATTTCGAAATAGCTAAAAGTCTTTTTTTATCTAACAACTCGGGGTTGAATTGTTTTAATTCATTGAGTAAAACTTGATACTCTTTACTAATATCATCGCTATCGGCAGCAATTAAAAATAACAATACCGAGTTACGCTCAATATGTCTTAAAAATCGATGTCCTAAACCTTTCCCTTCATGCGCTCCTTCAATTATTCCGGGGATATCGGCCACCACAAATGACTTATAATCGTGATACTTAACAATACCAAGTTGAGGAGTAAGTGTTGTAAATGGATAGTTGCCAATTTCGGGCTTTGCTGCAGATATTTTAGAGAGCAAGGTAGATTTGCCTGCATTGGGAAACCCTACGAGACCAACATCTGCTAACACTTTTAATTCAAGTATTTTCCAATGTTCCTGACCAGGTTCGCCCGGCTGCGCAAATCGTGGTGTTTGGAAGGTAGCGCTTTTGAAATGAAAGTTGCCTAGTCCACCGCGACCGCCTTTTACTAAAATTTTTTCTTCTCCATCTTCGGTGATTTCAAATTCAATTTCACCTGTTTCGGCATCTCTTGCAACCGTGCCTAAAGGAACTTCAAGAATTTCATCTTTTCCATAAGCACCGGTTTTGAGTGCGCTTCCCCCACCACCGCCCGGTTCGGCAATTACATGCTTCCTAAATTTAAGATGCAAGAGTGTCCATAGTTGCTTATTGCCGCGCAAAATGATATGTCCACCTCTTCCGCCATCACCACCATCGGGACCACCTTTTGCGGTGAGTTTACTTCGGTGTAAATGCGCAGAACCTGCACCACCTTTGCCCGAACGGCACATAATCTTTACGTAATCAACAAAGTTGGTTTCTGACATATATTTTTATTTTCGCATGCTGCACAGTTGTGCAACCTGCATTGAAGCATTAAATAACTTGGTGTATGGAAGCTATCTCGCTGCAGAGTGCTCCAAATATTTCTTGTACGCTGCCAATGCCATTTATTGCATGAAATTTGCGCTGCGCGGTATAGTAGTCTTTGAGAGGAGCTGTTTTATTGTTGTATTCCTTAATCCTGTTTCTGATAATATCTTCGTTTTGATCATCAGCACGTCCTGAGTCTTTTCCACGAAGCAACAAGCGTTTTGTTAACTCCTCATTGTCCACTTCAAGCGCAAGCATGCAGGAAATCGTGGTATTATTTTCAGACAATAACTTATCAAGTGCTTCGGCTTGAGCTGCAGTTCTTGGAAATCCGTCAAATATAAACCCATTGGTGCTTTTATTTTGATCTAGCTTTGATCTAATCATACCAATCACCACCTCATCAGGAACTAACTCTCCTTTGTCCATTAATAATTTTGCCTTCATACCTAGCTCGGTTCGCTGCGCAATTTCTGAACGCAACAAGTCACCTGTAGATAGATGTATTAACTGATACTTTTCGATTAATTTTTCTGATTGAGTGCCTTTTCCTGCTCCGGGAGGTCCAAACAAAACAATGTTTAACATGGCTGTGGTTTTACAAATTAAGCGGCTAAATTACAACACCTAAGCGAGTTTGCCAAATTGAACCTCATTTTAGCGTTAGGATATAACATTGCCACAACAATAATTGACAACAGCGATAAGGACTTAATAGAATATAACTTGTACAACTAAACTTTTTTAATTTTATCGGGATTATCTTTGATAAAGGCTCCCCAACCGCTATAGCTCTTTTTTCCACTTACCTTATTATTTTGCAGATAATGACAAACGGCAGCGCCCAATGCATCGGTAGCATCAAGTGTTTCTCCGTCAAGTTCATTTTTTAAATTTAAAATACTTTTGAGCATAGCGGCAACCTGTTCTTTTGATGCGCTTCCGTTACCTGTGATTGCTTGCTTAATTTTTCTGGGTTGGTATTCGGTAATTGGAATATTTCTGTATACAGCGGCAGCAATTGCAACTCCTTGTGCCCTTCCTAGCTTGAGCATAGATTGTACGTTTTTACCAAAAAAAGGTGCTTCGATAGAAAGTTCATCGGGAAGATATTGATCGATGATCCCCAACATGCATTCAAAAATTTTCTTAAGTTTCAACGCATGATCATCGTACTTACTTAAATTGAGTACGCCCAATGCAATGAGCGATGGCTTATTGTTTTGCACATGCAACAGGCCATATCCCATCATATTTGTACCGGGGTCAATCCCCAAAATGATACGATCTTTATTTACCTCCTTGTCTTTTGATGTAATCATATTTTAGCGTAAAACGTTTCAAAATTAGTATAATTGTGAGGCAGATGAAGCAAAAAAAATCTTTTACATTTAAATTAAAACATCTCAATTTGATCTTGGTGGTGATGTCGCTTAGCTACCTTGCCTATCAACTCAATCATTATCATCATGAAAATTATGGTAAGTTATTCCTCGATGTTTTTGAGCTAGGGAACAGGAAGTTGCTATATTGTGCTGTGGCATTAAGCATTGTAAACTATGCGATTGAAGCTAGAAAATGGCAAATTTTACTGAGGCCTTTGCAAGCTGTAACTTGGTGGAATGCATTCAAATCTGTACTTGCGGGCTTAACCCTGGGAATATTTACCCCAAACCGCACCGGAGAAGTGGTGGGCAAGCTGATTTACCTTGATTTGAAAGAAAAAATGAAAGCTGCCTTGCTTAATTTCAGCGGAAGTATGGCACAAATGATTTGCACCAGTCTTCTGGGATTGTGGGGATTAATTATTTATACGCAATATTTCGGATCGCTTAACTGGCGCATACCAGCTACAGGTGTGATATTTGGTATTGCTGTGGTATGCACCATGCTGGCCTTTCTTATTTTTTTTAATCAACAAAAGTTTTTTGCTTGGTTAAGCCAAAATAAGTGGGCCGATAAAATTAAAATCAAATTTACCCATCAACAGCAATTCGATTCTGTGATGCAGTTAAAAGTATTGCTACTGTCAGCTATACGCTATGTTGTGTTTTCATTACAGTTGGTGTTGCTCCTTAGGTTTTGCGGAATGCATGCCGGAGTAGTACAACTATTTTTATTGACTACAATTTTCTTTTTAATCATATGGTTTTTTCCTTCAGCTGCCATACTTGAGTTGGGTGTTAGAGGTTCTGTTGCTCTGTTTTTATTTGGGCATTTGATTAACAATCCTACTATTGCTTTGCTGCCGGTTACCTTATTGTGGTTGGCCAATGTGGCGCTACCTGCTTTAGTAGGGTGTATCTTTCTGTTTTCATTTAATAATAAAGAAATATGATAGGAATGATGCACGATTATTTTATTTATTTTGCCCTTTCGGGACTCCTGCTTGCACTTATTTATTTAATCATCATGTGCTATTATGGGAATGGCATTTTTTTTACCGAAACTACGCCCGATCCCAATCAAATACCATCAACTTTCATTAGTGTTATAGTATGTTTCAGAAATGAAGAAAAAAATCTTGCACGCCTTATTCAGGGTCTTGCCGAGCAAAATTACCCCACTAACCTTTTTGAAATAATTTTATACGATGATGAATCAGATGATCAGTCGCTCGCCATCATCTCAAATACTACATCAAGGTTCCCCAATCATCAGATCATTTGTCGAAAATTAAATTCAGAAGATAACTGCGGATCTGCTAAGAAGCGTGCGATCATGCATGCTGTTTTAGAAAGTAGGGCTGCTTTAATTGCGATAACAGATGCCGACTGCATGCCTGCACGTGGCTGGCTAAATAGCATGAGTCAAATTTATGAGCAAAAACAGGCAGTGATGATAGCAGGTCCGGTTACGTTGTTCAGCAGAAAATCGTTGCTTAGTTATTTGCAGCAAATTGAAATGTTAGCACTTGGAGCTGTAACTGCAGGAGCCATAGGGAATAAACGCCCCATCATGTGCAACGCAGCCAATATGGCTTTCGATAGGGAAACATTTTTATCTATCAATCCCTACCACAACAACCTGCACATCCCCGGTGGCGATGATGTATTTTTACTGCACCGCATGAGTGAACAATATCGAAAACAAATTAAATTTATTGCCCACCCCGATGCACTTGTGCAAACAGAGGGACAAGAAAGTTTGAAAAGCTATCTGCAACAACGAATCAGATGGGCTGCTAAAACAAAAAGCTATCAACACATCCCTTCTGTTTTACTAGCCATCATTGTATTTCTTGTAAATCTAATATTATTGTGTTCACCGCTATACATAGTTTTTGGAGGGCTTGTGAATGGCTTGGGTATCACGCTCATGATTCTATGTATAAAGTATGTTGCAGATACGATGATAACATTACCCTATGTGAATCTTATCGGAAGAAAAACTAATTATCTACTTTTGTTTTTGCTGCAATTACCCGAAGCGCTATTAACTTGTTATATTGCCATAAGGTCATTGAGGGGAAGCTATCAGTGGAAAAATAGAAGGCAACAGTTTTAAAATAAGTTAGCTTAGAGGTAACAACTCGCTAAATTTAATTCAAGTTATATGCCTTATGAAAACAGCAATATGAAAAATATAATGGCAGGCTTTAACTCGTAAAAGAGTTGAAAATTAATTTAAGGGGTCGGTATGATAATGGGGCGGGCTATCAACTCATTCGATTGACACATTAAATTGATACATTATATTTTCTATTTTTGTTGTCCCATAAATAAGAAATGATCCCTAAAGATACGGTCGCCAAAATTATTGATACTGCCGAAATTGTAGATGTGGTGAGTGATTTCATTTCTCTTAAAAAAAGAGGTGCAAATTATTTGGGATTATGCCCGTTTCACAATGAAAAAGGTCCTTCATTTACTGTGTCTCCTGCCAAAGGTATTTATAAGTGTTTTGGTTGTGGCAAGTCGGGAACGCCCGTTAATTTTATCATGGAACATGAGGGGCTTACCTACCCCGAGGCACTTCGTTTTCTTGCTAGGAAGTACAGCATTAAAATTGAGGAGATTGAGCTAACAGCCGATCAGGTTAAGGAGCAAAATGCCAAAGAAAGTATGATGCTTCTATCAACCTATGCGCAGCAACAATTTACGACAAATCTTTTTGAAACCGAAGAAGGTAAAAATATTGGCTTAAGTTATTTTAAGGAAAGAGGTTTCAGCAAACAAACAATAGAAAAGTTTCAATTGGGTTATGCGCTCTCCGAGCGAAAAGCATTTTCGGATAAGGCGGTTATCGATGGCTATTTGATGGAGTATTTGGTGAAAACTGGGCTTACCATTGAAAATGAAGGACGCTACTTTGACCGCTTCAGTGGCCGAGTTATTTTTCCTATACACAACATTAGCGGACGACCTATTGCATTTGGCGGAAGAATCCTTATCAATGATAAAAAGGTTGCCAAATACCTCAACTCCCCTGAAAGCGAAATATATCATAAAAGCAATGTTTTATACGGGCTCTATCAAGCTAAAAAAAGTATTGTAGAAAATAACAACTGTTATTTGGTTGAAGGATATACCGATGTAATCAGTATGGCACAGGCTGGTGTTGAAAATGTAGTGGCTTCTGCCGGAACTTCGCTTACTGTTGAGCAAATTAGGTTAATTAGGCGTTTTACTCCCAACGTTACCATTATGTACGATGGAGATAATGCAGGAATAAAGGCATCCTTTAGAGGGATAAACTTGCTGCTTTCGGAGGGAATGAATGTTAAAGTGTTGCTGTTTCCCGATGGAGAAGATCCTGATTCATTTGCTAAAAACCACACGAATGAGGAACTCACGGCATTTATGCGCGATAAAACTTCCGACTTCATAAGTTTTAAAACCAAATTGTTGCTTGGCGAAACGCAAAATGATCCCATTGGAAAAGCGCAGCTCATACATGATATTGTTGAAAGCATAGGGTTAATTCCCGACCTCATTGCAAGGTCTTTATATTTGAAAGAATGTAGCAGATTGATGTTGGTTGATGAGCAATTGTTGATCAGCGAACTCAATAAATTTCTGCGCAAGCAAAAGCAAAAGGCAGATGGCCCATCAAGTGAGCCCGATTATGCCCCGCAAGTGCAAACAGAGCCTATAGCGCAGCCCGAAACGTTGGTTGAAAATGCTGAACTTGATACAACCGCGCAAGAGGATGAAGTTATCAGGTTGCTTATTCAATATGGAAATGAAGAAGTAGAGCACCTTTCGCAAAGTGAAACCGGAGAACTCGAAAACAGTAAAGTACATTTGGCAACCTTGATTTGTACGCATATTCATGAAAATGGAATAACATTTGAAAACAGGAGTTACAGTCTCATTTACGATGTATTCATCAGCGAAATGGAAAATGGAGTGATTCCTCAGCTGAATAACTTTCTTTCGCATGAAGATGAAAGCATCAGGAATGCCGTTACCACACTTATTGGCGATTCCTATCAACTGAGCGAAAGTTGGAAAATTAAATATAAGGTAAATGCCAAAAATAAAGACGAAGATTTAAAACTATTAACAGATCGTGTAATAGAGCGATTGAAACAAAAGCATATATTAAAAATGATACACCAAGTGCTGCAAGAAATTAAAAATTGTGATGATGAAGAACGCATGCAAAACTTGTTGTTAGACTATAAACTGCTGCACGATTTAAAGGAAAATCTATTTAAAGAAACCGGTACTATTATTACCCATTAAATGATTGCAGCATGAGGTTAATGAGAAATTTTGCGCTTAGTATTTTCACCGGTTTACTGTTGAGTTTCGCCTGGCCTGTGGACGGTTTTTTTCAACTCATTTTTGTTGCTTGGGTACCTCTTTTATGGTTAGAAACAGACCTTAAAACTGAAAATAAACCGCGTATCGCATTTTTGTTTTATAGTTTATTGAGCATGCTTATTTGGAATGTACTCACTACTTGGTGGATAAAAAATGCATCGTTCGGTGGGGCGTTAATGGCAATTGTTGCCAACAGTTTGCTGATGGCTTCTGTACTTTATTTTTTTCATATTGTAAAAACAAAGAAAGGGGAAAGATATGGGTATTTCTCGCTGATTGCCTTTTGGATGAGTTTTGAATATATTCACTTAAGATGGGATATTACTTGGCCTTGGCTTAATCTCGGAAATGTATTCGCCAACCAAATTGAGTTAATACAGTGGTACGAATATACAGGCACTTTTGGTGGTACGCTTTGGGTGCTGATATGCAACCTGCTTATATTGAAATTGGTGAAATTTAAAGTAAGTGGTAAACCTGTCAGAAGCACAATTATTAGTCTTGCGCTAATACTGCTTTTTCCTATGCTGTATTCACTCATGTTGTTTCATCAGTATAAAGAGGAGCAGCGTCCTGTTAATGTGGTAATTGTACAGCCGAATATCGATCCTTACAATGAAAAATTCAGCGGTCTTACTTCCACGCAACAGTTGATGAAGCTGATTGAATTAACCAACGGAAAACTAGATCAAAAAACTAATTACTTGGTTGGACCCGAAACAGCGCTTGTTGAATACTTGTGGGAAGACCGTTTAAATGAATCTTCAGATTTGAAATACCTCGACTCTTTACTTCATATATATCCTAATTTGAATATATTAATTGGGGCCTCTACACTCAAGGTATTTATGCCAGGCGAGCAACTTTCGGCCACTGCACGAAAATTTGGTAATACCGAGCAATATTATGATTCTTACAATACGGCTTTACAATTAGACCACAAGGGAAATATTCAAATTTATCATAAGTCAAAACTTGTTCCCGGAGTTGAGAAAATGCCTTGGCCTGCTGTGTTTAAGTATATCGAAAAGTTTGCAATTGATCTTGGTGGAATAAGCGGGAGCTTGGGCATGCAGGAGGAGCGTGAGGCTTTCTTTACAGCCAATCGTAAATATGCAGCTGGTCCAATTGTATGTTATGAGTCGGTTTACGGTGAATATGTTGGAGAATATGTAAAGAAGGGAGCTAACTTTTTATCGATAATTACCAACGATGGCTGGTGGGGCGACACACCGGGTTATAAACAACATTTAAAGTATGGTGCTATCAGAGCTGTTGAAACGCGAAGAAGTATTGTACGAGCCGCCAATACGGGTATTTCTTGTATCATCAATCAACGCGGTGAAATATCCAATACAACTTCATGGTGGACAGATGATGCGATCAAAGCTACCATCAATGTAAATGATAAAATTACCTTGTATACGCGCTTTGGCGACTACTTGGGATTGATGGCAGTTTATTTTTCTATTGCAATCATTGCAGGTATGATTCTTACCAAATTTACGGCACCAAAAAAGTATGCCTCTATTTAGATTTAATTGGTGCGGGAGTGTAAAATTCCTTTAGGTAAAAAGGTTCAAAATATGCGCTATCTTCAAACTGAGCAAGCTTAAATTGTTGGTAAGCGTTGTTAATCATACCCTTGGCACTTGGCTCAATGGATGTATCAAAAATTGCATTCGTGTGATCGCAGAGTGATTGAAATTTATGTGCGCCATCTCCCAAAAAAACGATCTGTTGGGTGGACAATAAATTACCGAATGCTTGTTCATCTAAAATCAAAGCCGTTGTTTCAAAAATCATTTTGCCTGAATTAAAAACAGCGGTATACACTTCCATTCTTCGCGCATCAAGCATAGGGCAAATTAAATGCCTATCGCCATATTTATCAGCAGCAATATTGGCCAACGATAAAAGCGTATTTATGGCAATGAGTGGTTTGTTCAACCCGTAACAAATGCCTTTTGCGGTGGCAACACCTATGCGTAAACCTGTGTAAGATCCCGGGCCCTTACTTATGGCTACAGCGTCTATATCTGTCATTTTCTTTCCGGCCAAAAGCAATACATCTTCAATAAATAAACTAAGATGTTCGGCATGGGTATATCCGTTGTTTTCTTCCTTCAACGATATTAATTTGCCTTCAAAAGATAAAGCAACCGAGCATACGGTAGTGGCCGTTTCAAGATGTAGGATAAGTGACATCGTTATTCTTCCTTTTCGTCAAACAAATCATCTTTGTCAACTTTCTCAATAGGAGTTTTATTTTTCAGTGTTTTTGAAACCACCTTGTAAGGCCCTGTAATAATCTCATCTTGCGCGTTCAAACCTTTTTTTATTTCAATATAGTTGTTGTCTTGAATGCCTGTAATGACAGGTGTAAGCAAGGCAATATCATTTTTAATGACGAAAACATACTCAACAACTTTTGCTTCTTTCTCTTTTGTTTTACTGTTATCCTCGGTAACGCTTTCCTTTTTTTCTTTCTGTTCTTTAACACCATAAGAAGTGGTATCCTCTCTTGTGGTTACCGCTTGCACAGGCACAGAAATAACATTGAATGCCTTGCTTGTTTGAATATCAACAGCGGCCGACATTCCCGGTCTGAATGGAGAATAATCAGGTTTATCCTTCGGAATTAAATCCATATATGACTCACGTAAAATTCTGATTTTTACTGTGAAGTTGGTTACTTGATCTGCACTGGTACCAATCGTATTTGCCGAGTTGGCCACTTCTGTTACAATACCTTTGAATTTTTTATCGAGATAAGCATCTACTTCAATATCAGCGGTATCATGCAATTCAATTCTGACAATGTCATTTTCATTCACATCAACACTTACCTCCATTTCATTCAAATTCGCAATCGTCATAATTTCAGTCCCTGTCATTTGTGCTGTACCAACTACGCGTTCACCTTTTTCTACATTTAATTTTGATACCTTACCATCTACAGGTGAGAAAATTGATGTTCTAGAAAGATTGGTGCGGGCCTCTTTTAGTGTTGCTTCAGCATTTTTAATGTTGTATTCTGCAGCTGACAGGCTCTGTTCTGCAGCTTCAACCTCTGCTTTTGCGGTTTCAAATTGTGCCTTAGCAGATTCATAGTCTTGCTCCGAAAGTGCACCCTGCTCAAATAACTTTTTATTGCGTTTAAATAAAGATTCAGTGTTGGCCAATTGCGCTTTGCTTTGAATGAGTCTTGCCTTGCTTTGTGCGCTGCCGGCTTTTGAGGAGTTAACAGTGGCCTGTACACGTTCTAAACTAGATAAATAAATATCTTGCTGTATGCGACAGAGCAAGTCTCCTTTTTTAACATAGTCGCCTTCCTTCACTAGCATTTCAATAATTTCACCCGAAACATCCGAACTAATTTTAACTTGCATTTCAGGTTGTATCTTACCACTGCCTGAAACAGTTTCAATGATATTGCGCTTGATAACTGCCTCAGCAGTGACCTTTGTATGTTTATTTTTACCTATAACTCCTGTTTTCTTGCCAATAATAAACAACAGCAGCAAGGAAGAAAGTATGATAATCAGATTTCTTGGAGCGAGTATTTTTTTCATATGAAAGGATGAAACAGCATTATTATTTTCAGCACAAAGGTAAACTAAAAAATGTATCTCTAATTACTGCCTATTTAAGCTATCTATCCAAATAATTAAAATGCCTCGGCTGTGATGATGTGAAGCACGATTGTTGCAACAAATATGCTTTTAGTTTGTTATTGAATTAAATAACTCGCATTCATGCAACCACATACAATCATCAGAAAAACCATTATTAATCGTCCACTCGAGGAGGTGTTTCAATTTTTTAGTAAGGCAGAAAATTTGAATTTACTCACTCCGCCCGAACTGAGTTTCAAAATATTAACACCGCTCCCAATCAAAATGCAAGCAGGAACGCTGATTGACTACCGCATAAAACTTAACGGCATACCTTTCAATTGGAGAACCGAAATCAGCACGTGGAAAGTAAACGAATGCTTTGTTGACCAACAATTGAAAGGTCCTTATAAAATATGGCATCATACACATAGCTTCACTGCTGTAAAAGAAGGCACGCTTATGATTGATGAGGTAAAATATCTTTCTCCAGGGTGGATACTTGAACCACTGATAGAAAAATTTTTCATCAAGAAAAAAGTGGAGGGTATTTTTGATTATCGAAACAGCAAGCTTAAAGAAATTTTTCCGGATTAATTTCAAGATGCTTTTTATAGATTTGCTGTTAAATATCAACACGGCATGCGTAAATTAAGCAATGATGAACTTTTAAGAAAAAGCCCGGAGGAATTTAAAGAAGCAAAAAAAACACCTCTAGTACTCATTCTTGACAATGTGAGGAGTTTAAACAATGTTGGCGCTGTTTTCAGAACGGCAGATAGCTTTCTGCTGGAAGCAGTTTATTTATGCGGTATTACGGGTACACCTCCACACAAGGATATACAAAAAACGGCCTTGGGAGCAACAGATACTGTGGAATGGAAATACTACAAACAAACAATTGATGCGGTAAGCGAGTTAAAGCAGAAAAATTATCGTGTGTATGCCATTGAACAAGCCGAAAATAGTATCATGTTGAATAAGTTTACTGCTCTCTATAATCAAAAAATTGCCTTTGTTTTAGGGAATGAAATCAACGGGGTGGAACAAGTTGTTATTGATTGCTGCGATGGGGTGCTTGAAATCCCGCAATCGGGCTTTAAACATTCGCTTAATATTGCTGTTGCAGCAGGAATTGTAAGTTGGGAAATGTATAAGCAACTGAATTAATTTATACCCTTCCTTGTTTTAAATTAGTCTTTCATTTTTATCCTATTGCCATCAGGGTTGCGTTAGTATTACACTACAATGGGGTCTTGCAGATATCGTGTCGGTATTATTTTGTTTCTTTGTAAAAAATATAAACTCAATAGTCAAAAACAATCTCATAGTAAGCCATGTCAAACGATAGAATTAATTCAAGCAAAGCCCCCGAGCCAGTGGGAGCATATCCACATGCAAGAAGGGTAGGAAATTTATTATTCCTCTCGGGAGTTGGGCCTCGGGAAAGAGGAACAAAAAAGATTCCAGGTGTAGAGTTGGACGAACAAGGAAACATAGTTTCTTATGATATCGAAACCCAATGTAATAGTGTATTTCAGAATATCAAATATATTTTGGAAGACGCTGGTAGTAGTTGGGATAATATTGTAGATGTGCAAGTTTTTTTAACGAACATGAAAGATGATTTCAAAACCTATAATCGTGTTTATGCAGAATGGTTTAAAGATAATCAACCGTGCAGAACCACTATTGAAATCAATTGTTTGCCAACGCCTATTGCTATTGAATTAAAGGTGATTGCAACTATTTAATACACCACGGAGATACCATAGAAACAGAGCAGTGAAAAGCAATGGAAAAAGAAAGGCGCGATTTTATTACTGGACAAATATTAGATGCAAGCATTGAGGTACATCGGCATTTGGGGCCAGGATTGTTGGAGTCGACTTATGAAATATGTTTGATGAAAGAATTTCAACTGAGAGGAATAGCAGCAAAAAGGCAAGTAAAATTGCCTATTAAGTATAAGGAATACGAATTAGACCAGGATTATAGAATTGATATTTTAGTGGAAGATGAGTTTATATTAGAGTTAAAATCAGTAGAATTTGTATTGCCAATCCATCATGCCCAAATTATTACCTATTTAAAATTGGCAGATAAAAGAATCGGATTTTTGATTAACTTTAATGAAGTGAAATTAATCAACGGATTTAAAAGAATCATTCAAGGTTAAAACTCCGGTATCTCTGTGCCTCCGTGGTGAAAAAACAGAATGCTCGTTATTAACCACAGAGAAACCAGAGAAACAGAGAGTCAAACTCCGGTATCTCCGTGCCTCCGTGGTGAAAAATCAGAATGCTCATTATTAACAAAGTATAACAGAAT
>JBILUU010000282.1:0-4268 GCA_044370815.1 Bacteroidia bacterium | reverse complement strand
TTAAGCATCGAAATTGCAAAACATTTTAAAACAGCAATCATCTCAGCCGACTCGAGGCAATTTTTCAAAGAAATATCGATAGGCACCGCAAAGCCAAGTAAAAAAGAGCTTGAAGCGTGCAGTCATTACCTCATAGGACATATCAGCATAAAGGATATGTACACGGCTGCTCAGTTTGAACAAGCCGCGTTGCAATGTTGTGAACAACTTTTCAAACAACATTCAATCATTATACTAACGGGAGGCTCAGGACTCTATATTGATGCACTTTGTAAGGGATTTGACGAAGCCCCCCATGCAGATGTGGCCATTCGAAATGAATTGGAAGAGCAATACAAAGAGAAAGGTATTGAGCTATTACAACAAACTATCAAAGTGCTTGATCCGGAGTATGCCCAAATCGTGGACCTGCATAATCCTCAGAGATTGATGAGGGCTATTGAAATGATTCGTGTAAGCGGAAAAAAAATGAATGAAATTAGAACAGGAGTCCCTAAAAAAAGAGCTTTCAATATTATTAAAATATGTATAAACAGTAATCGAGAGGAACTTTATGATACCATCAACAAAAGGGTTGACAAAATGATTGCCAATGGTTTGGAAGATGAAGCGCTTGCTTTTTATCACCTCAAACACTTAAACGCACTTCAAACAGTTGGTTACAAAGAATTCTTTGATTACTTTGAAGGAAAGTTGAGCCATACCGATACCGTTGAAAAAATTAAACAAAACACCAGAAATTATGCAAAGCGACAATTGACGTGGTTCAGGCGCGATAAATCTTATCAGTGGTTTGATTTGCCTCAAGAGAAAAAATTGATTATCCCCTATATTGAGCAACAGTTATCACTCCCAAAAAATTAATGCTTGCAGCACCTTTCATAAAATTATGGCATAAATATTTTACCGACTATGGTAAGATTGAAAAAGCTGTAATTAATGTCATCATTGCCGAATTTTTTATCCAATTAATAAATGTTGCATTTTTGAGTATACAACTAATATACATGCAAAAATGTGGCTACAGCGATTATGAAAGTGCCGGCTACATTTCTTTTCGTTTCTTGGGTGTTTTGCTTCTTGCCATTCCCGTTGGCATGTATCTAAAAGGTCGTAAAATTAAACCGCTGTTTTATCTGTCGTGTTTAATGGTTCCTGCTGCTTCCATCATGATCATAGTTGGTACCACATACCACTGGAATGAGTGGTTGTATATTTTTCAATTGTTATGGGGAATGGGTTTTACATTTATGCAAATTCCTGTTATGCCATATATTTTGCGCAATTGTATGCTTACCAATCAAACCGGTGCAATTTCATTGAGCTACTCCACCTATAGTTTTGGCGGTATTGTCAGTGGCCTTATTATTTGGGGATTATACTTTATTAATCCGATTTTCTTCAATGAAAAAAATATCCTTTTAATACTTGCTTTCAGCGGATTTATTAGTCTTTATTTCTTGTCAAAAATAAAAGTGGTGGAATATCTGCCTGCTTTCGAAGGCAAGCGCACCGACATCCGCAAGCTTGATTGGTTTATCATTGTTAAGGCGCTTGTTCCTACATTGATTATTGCTGTTGGCGCAGGTTTAACAATTCCCTTTATCAGTATTTTTTTCTTTAATGTACACCAACTTGATACCGAACAGTTTTCAATTCTAAATAGTTTAGCCTCTGTATTTGTTGCGATAGCAGCAATGCTAGTGCCCTTTGTGAAGAAATCTGTTGGTTATAAAATAGCCATCCCAACCACTCAATCATTTGCAGTTTTAGCACTCATCTTGCTTGCTACTACACAGTTTTATGCAAGTTTATCCATTGCAGTATATATTGCTATGTTTTGCTTTTTACTAAGGCAACCTTTGATGAATATGGCCGGGCCAATGACTTCTGAGTTGGTGATGAATTATGTGGGAAAGAAAAATCAAGAAATGGTTAGTGCACTCACTGCTGCTATTTGGAGTGGAAGTTGGTTCATCAGCTCGGTCATTTTTAAAATCCTGCGACAGTCTGGAATTGCCTATGTGTATATATTTATGATTACTGCTGTACTTTATGCTATGGGCGTAATTTGGTATTATGCCCTTATTTTAGATTATTCTCGCAGAGAAAAAGCAGGACTAATTTAAAATATATCAATTTTTATTCATGCTGTTTCGGATATTGATTTGCGCTAATTGTCTGCATGTTTACCTATCACTCAAAACTTAGGTCTGTTGCTAAAAAAAACTTTTTCTAATAAGTTATTCAAATATTATTCGGTTGGGTATAAACAGTATATTTTTAGCTTTGCAGAGTAATTTATTGTTAAAGAAATGAATAAGATACTAATAGCCAACAGAGGCGAAATTGCCTTGAGAGTAATGAGAAGTTGTCGCGAAATGGGCATCAAAACCGTTGCTGTATATAGCGAAGCCGACCGTCATTCGCCTCATGTTAAATATGCCGATGAAGCAGTTTGCATTGGTCCGCCTCCATCCTCACAAAGCTATCTGATTGGAGATAAAATTATTGAAGTATGTAAAATGCTAGGTGTTGATGGTATTCATCCCGGCTATGGATTTTTATCTGAGAATGCTAGTTTTGCTGCTAAGGTTAAAGAGGCCGGCATTACTTTTATTGGTCCGTCTCCCGAATCAATGGACATCATGGGTGACAAGCTCAGCGCAAAAGCAGCTGCAAAAAAGTACAATATTCCAATGGTACCGGGAACTGAAGGTGCTATTGACGATATTGAAACTGCCAAGAAAACAGCTATAGAGGTTGGTTTTCCTATTCTTGTAAAAGCTTCGGCAGGTGGTGGTGGCAAAGGCATGCGAATTGTTGAACGGGTAGAAGATTTTGAGGAACAAATGAAACTTGCTGTAAGTGAAGCCACCTCTGCTTTTGGCAACGGTGCTGTATTTATCGAGAGATATGTAGCAGGTCCTCGACATATTGAAATACAAGTGTTAGGAGATACACACGGGAATATTGTTTACCTTTTTGAAAGAGAATGCTCAGTGCAAAGAAGGCACCAAAAAGTAGTGGAAGAAGCCCCCTCCTGCGTGCTAACTCCAAAAATAAGAAAAGCTATGGGAGAATGTGCCGTTAATGTTGCAAGGGCTTGCGACTATGTAGGAGCGGGTACCGTGGAGTTTTTATTGGATGAAAATAAGAACTTTTATTTTTTAGAAATGAATACGCGCTTGCAAGTGGAGCATCCGGTTACTGAACAAATTACAGGCATTGATTTGGTAAAAGAACAAATTAAAGTTGCAAGAGGTGAAAAGTTGAGTTTCAAGCAGGAAGATTTACAAATTAAAGGTCATAGCATTGAAGTGCGCGTATATGCCGAAGACCCTTTGAACAATTTTTTACCCGACATAGGCACCTTACATACCTACAAAACACCGCAAGGCCTCGGCATTAGAGTTGATGATGGATTTGAAGAAGGCATGCAAATTCCTATTTATTACGACCCCATGATTGCCAAACTGATTACTTTTGGGAAAGACCGTGAAGAAGCCAGATTGCGGATGATAAGAGCTATTAATGATTATCATATTTCGGGAGTGGAAACCACACTGCCTTTTTGTAACTTCGTAATGCAGCATGAGGCCTTTATATCTGGTAATTTCGACACACACTTTGTAAAGCACTACTTTAAACCCGACAGTCTTCAACCTGTGCTTAACGAAGAAGAATTAGAATTGGCCGCGCTTGCTGCAAGCATCGCTCTGGCAGAAACTAAAAAGGAAATTCCGCTTACCGATGGGTTAAGCCAAAACACCGGAAACTGGAAAGCAAACCGAAAAATATTTTTGAAAGGATAATATTATATTGTTAGCCCTCATCAATAAAACTTGTTCACCACAGTTATATACATCTTACCTATTACAACAAGCATTCAGCAGCAGTGGTAAAAATTTCTGTTATCATCGTCAACTATAATGTGGCCTACTTTCTTGAGCAGTGCCTGCACTCCGTAAGAAAGGCGTTGATGCATGTTTCGGGCGAAATTATTGTGGTTGACAACAACTCTGTGGATGGATCTGTAGCAATGGTTATGCAAAAGTTCCCGGAGTGTAAGATTATTGCAAACAAACAAAATACCGGATTTTCCTTTGCCAATAACCAAGCACTCAAAATTGCAAATGGAGAGTATTGCTTATTGCTTAACCCCGATACAGTTGTTGAGGAAGACACATTCAGCAAAGTCATTCAATTTATGGATACCCATCCCGATGCAGGCGGACTAGGTGTGAAGATGATTGACGGAAAAGGAA
>JBILUU010000281.1:0-4274 GCA_044370815.1 Bacteroidia bacterium | reverse complement strand
AACATAGAACTTTATAAACTAAAAAAGCTCCTGAATACTCAGGAACTTTTCTGGTGGAGAATACCGGATTCGAACCGGTCGCCTTCCCGCTTTGCGGGACGCTCTGAATTATCTGTTTTGTATTAATTGTTCTAGGTAAGTTCTACTTTTCATTTTCTTAATTGCTTTTTCTCTTAACATTGCCTCACCTCTAGTTTCAAATGTTTCTCTATAAACTAAAATCCATGGCATTCCCTTTTTTGTTGATAAAGACCTCCCAGAATTGTGCCTTGATAATCTATCATCAATATTTTGTGTATGACCAACATAATACTGATCAACATTAGATGAATATAAAATGTAAACTATAAACATAGAACTTTATAAACTAAAAAAAGCTCCTGATTACTCAGGAACTTTTCTGGTGGAGAATACCGGATTCGAACCGGTCGCCTCTTGCCTGCCAGGCAAGCGCTCTAGCCAAATGAGCTAATCCCCCTTATGAATTTCTTGTGTGTATGATTTTATAAAGAACTTTAGTTTGATAAAGGCACATCGCCTTTGGTGACGGCAAATATAAATAATTTAATCTTATTTCAGCACTAGAATTTTTGAAATGGCTGTTTTGATATTCTTATAATTTTAGATTTTAATTTCTTCTTGACCGGAGGTAAAGAAACGGTATTCCAGGATGTGATAAGAGGTTACAGGCACCACTTTAATCCATTTTTTATACTTTAAAAACCATTTCCATCTGAATGAAAATAAACCTTTTGTAAAATAGGCCGCAAGGTATGGATTGGTATGCAGCTCTATACTTTTTTCGTTTTGCTCTTTGATAATATATCTCAAATTATTTTCTACCTCATCAGACAAAAGCACAGTTGAGGAAACCTCGCCACTGCCTTTACATGCCGGACATTTCTCAAGCGTTTGTATGTTCATTTCGGGGCGAACACGCTGCCTGGTAATTTGTACTAATCCAAATTTTGTTGGGGGCAACACTTGATGTCGAGCCCTATCGCTCTTCATTTCTTCTTTTATTTTTTGAAACAAGGCTGCTCGATTTTCAGCACTGCCCATATCAATAAAATCAACTACAATAATTCCTCCCATATCGCGAAGGCGCAGCTGACGGGCCACCTCAACAGCAGCATCCATATTTACTTCAAGTGCATTGAGCTCTTGAGAGTTATCGCTCTTGGAACGGTGTCCGCTATTAACATCAATCACATGCATGGCCTCGGTATGCTCAATGATAAGATACGCACCGGTGCGCATTGGAACCGTTTTCCCAAATGAGCTTTTGATTTGTTTTTCAATACCAAAATGCTCGAAAATTGGGAGCTTTCCTTTATATAGTTTTAAAATATCTTTCTTTTCAGGAGCAATACTCATGAGGTATGATTTTACCTCTTCATATAGTCCTTCCTCATCAACTTGTATGTTGCTGAATTTTGCATTGAGTATGTCTCTTAAAATAGCTGAAGTACGGTCTATTTCACCAAGTATTTTCTTTGTGGGTTGAGTTACTTTAAGCGCTAGGAAAAGGCTGTGCCATTTTTGCATTAGATCTTTAAGATCTGCTTCAATCTCGCTTACCGATTTGCCCTCGGCAACAGTTCTCACGATAATACCGAAATGTTTTGGCTTTATACCTTGCAGTATTTTCCGCAGTCTATCGCGCTCTTCGGCATTTTTAATTTTTTGAGATACAGATACTTTCTCGGCAAATGGGATAAGCACAATAAATCTACCGGCAAGCGATAATTCAGAGGTTATTCTTGGACCTTTAGATGATATTGGCTCCTTCGCAATTTGCACTAGCACCAATTGCTGTCCACTAATTACTTGTGCAATTTTACCTGTTTTTTCAATATCGGCCTCAAGATGAAAATTGTCGAGTTTGCTATCTTTTTGGGTACCGTTAAGTACTTTTTTAGTGAAAGAGTTGAGGGAGGCAAACTGAGGGCCAAGATCCAAATAATGAAGGAAAGCATCTTTCTCGTAGCCCACATCAATAAATACAGCATTCAATCCGGGCATGATTTTTTTAACCTTACCCAAATGAATGTCACCAACAGCAAAACTGCTATTACGTTTCTCCTTGTGAAGTTCTTGAAGACGCTTATCGTTAAGCAATGCTATTTGAACTTCGCTCGGAGTTGATTCAATAATTAACTCGTACTGCACAGCGTATGTTTAAAAGGATTTGAAATGTACTATAATAGCCCATTGCTGAACAATTATCAATAAAGCAACATCAACTGCAAAAACAGCTGATGCGGCAATGATACATTTCTAATAAAGTTGAAGTAGATTGAATCTATTTCTTCTTTTTATGTCTGTTCTTTCTTAAACGTTTTTTACGCTTGTGGGTGGCAATTTTATGCCTTTTTCTTTTTTTACCGCTTGGCATGATAATTAATTTTTAGTGTTTTTTAATTCATTTATAAACTGTTCAACCTGTTGGTTGATGTTGTTATCGTTACTTTTTTTCATGTACTGTTGTAGCATGTCTATGGCCTCTTGCTTCTTTCCCATATCGGCATAAATCTGACCCAAATAAATGTATGCTTGAATGTAGTCAGGTTTAATTCGCAATATTTTATTAAATCTATCAAGCGCTTTATCTAGCTGACCGCTTTGTATGGCAAACATCCCTAATTGTACTTGTGCATCAATATAGGTTGAATCTTTGCCTACAACTTTTCTTAGCAACATTATTCCGTTCATAGGCTGATTGCTGCCCTCGACATAGCAAGTACCCAACATGGTTGACGCTTCAAGGTCGTTTGTATCTTTTTTAACCGCCTCGTTGTAGCATTCAATAGCTTTGTTGAAAAGTGTTTGTCTTAAGGCAGGACTATCGAAGCGAGTAGCTTTGTAATATAGCAGGCCTGCTTTTTTCCATGCTCCAGGACCTGTATTTGCATTGGCACTTTTTTCTAAATAGAAAGCAGCTGCTGTTACATTTTTAGGCAGGAGTATGGCTGATATTGAGTCATAGCCCTGTGATTTGTTTTCGGCATTACTTAGCAATGATACCAAAGCTTGTTGGTTTTGGTCAAGACTTTTTACTACACTATCGGTGTAGGCCGATAAGTCAATCGCTGATGCTGCAGCAGCAACAGGCTGTTCCTTTTTTACAGGTTGACCTTTTTTATTCGCAAAATATAAAAGAACGGTGAGTAGCAAAGCACCAAAAACTACTACTATCTGTATGGTTTTTGGCGCCTTCATTTACTTTACAGGGGCGTTTTTAACTTTTTCAACAAATGTTTTAGCAGGTTTAAATGCCGGAATGTTGTGAGCGGGAATGATTACCGCTGTATTTTTTGAAATATTTCTCCCTGTTTTTTCTGCTCTTCTTTTAACAATGAAACTCCCGAATCCTCTTAAATAAACGTTTTCTCCGGCTGTAACAGATTGTTTAAGGCTTTTCATAAAAGCCTCTACCACTGTTTGAACTTCAAGCTTTTCAATTCCTGTTTTTGAAGCAATTTCGTTTACAATGTCTGCTTTTGTCATATTTTATGTAAGTTGCTGTTTTATATATACTTAGTATTTATTGCTAAATTGGGGGTGCAAAGATAAATTAATTTACCTAACGCCCAAATGAACTTTAAAATTTATGTGCTGTGTGTGATTTTGACAATAAAAGTAAAGCTGTAAATCAAAATTCGCATTAGATGATGCGAAATCATTAAAACAGATGTAATTCAATCCACTGGTTTATTGTATTTTTAACCATCTGTTGAGCGGGATTAACCTTGTAAAATAACTTGTAAGATACATTCTTAAAGTCAACTGATTCATGCGGGATAAAATACCCATGTGATATAAGTAAATGCTCAACTTTGCTTTTACCTATTTGAAACAAGTAATACCGATTATGCAAAATAAAAAGTCCAATTTTACTGAACTATATTTTGTTATATCAGCATTTGCCTATTGTAATTAATCAAATAGCTTTGGGCTATTTAACCCAGATTACGCATTAAAAATGCGTAAACGATAAAGAAACTGTAAATCATATTTTTATACCGATTACACTTTCAATTTAGTTCGATTTTCCAAATCTCCTATTGCTTAATTTGGGTTTAATAAATACAGATGGTATAAGAATCAAAATTGCTCGGCTGATTGGGTTTAAAGCTGCATCCCGAAAGTATGCATAGGTGTAAGATTTTGAATAATCAATATTATTTATCAATCACAATGGCATAAAATGTAATATATAAGATAAAAATTCAGTTATTTTGAGCCATGTAATTTCACAAACAAGTATCATT
>JBILUU010000280.1:0-4279 GCA_044370815.1 Bacteroidia bacterium | reverse complement strand
ACTGCTTCCTGCTGTGGCTGCTGTTACAACCTCTAAATTGACAGTTTGTGTTCCATTGCTTATCTTAATCACCAAACTATCATTTACTTGACCAGTCCCTCCTCCATTGTAAAACCAACGCGCATACATAATGTGTGCATCTTGCATATTGCTCATATCGAAAACCGGAGAAGTTAATATAGTGTATCCATTATCAACATCATCGGCTCCAACATTGGCATTGTTATTACCGGTTACAAAGGCCATTCCTCCACAATCAGCAGAAGCATCGGTACCCGGATTAGATGTAAATGAACCTTGTGTGGTAATTGCAGGAAAAGCTCTGGTCCACACTCCAAGTGTTGCGGTGCCACTAACATTCCAACTGTTGTTAAAGGCAAAGTCATCATAAATGCCATTCTGCAGGCTAATATTGATGTTGCCATTGGCAATGTTTGTATTATTACAATAGGTTACATAGCCCCATGCTCCGGAGGTGATGTCGTAATTGCCGGCAATCAGACCGCATTGAGAAAAATTACCATTGCTATCGCTTGTGTAGGAGTATGCATAGTTTGCATTGCTAATACTCACAGGGATATTGGCAATTGGATTGCCGTTGTTATTACTTACGTTTCCATTAAGACTAACCGATTGAGTGCTTACCATTTGAACGTTGAGGTTGGTGACAATAGTATGGTCGAGAACCACATTATTAATGGTAACGGTGCTGTATCCTGCTTTTTGGAAAGTAATGGTATAGGTACCTGCATCAGGTGTGCCTGTTTTGTAGTCTCCTGCCGCATTGGTGCTATCAATTACTCCAGCACCAACAATTGTCACTTTTACTCCGTTGATTGGTGCACCACAAATGCTGTCGGAAATATTACCTTCGAGGTAACAAGCACGCACATAATCGGGTGTGAGCACAAATAGTCCTTGTTGCATATCGGAGGCAACCAGTGTTCCTGAGGGGAGGAAAGGGTATACACCCCAACATCCATCATAACCTCCGCCTGTAAGCGGACTAGTATCGAACCAACCTACATTTACAAGGTTTTCAGGTCTATGTACATCGGTAATCACCACTCCATCTTTGTACCAGCTGGTAACCGCATAATCATTAATAATGTGCGTATTATGCACTACACTGTTGGAGCCTGCATTTTGTGATTGAATTTTATCTTTAAAAATAATGTTGCTTACATCGGCTACATCGTAAGCAGCTAGGTAGCTGTTATCAACTTCATCGGTTGTAAACAAATACCTGCTGTTGTCGCTGAGCCAACTGTTATGAGCAAAGTTGTTTGGAGTGTTTTGTTGTGCAAGTGCTACCGGGTTGGCCTTGTCGCTCACATCTATAGCGCTAAAAAAACCATCGTATATGTGACAAGCCCAAACCGTATCATTTCTTACGTAGCCATCATGTACATAAAAGCCATCGTAAAGGCCTGCCACAGTTGGGTTCCAAGGATCACTCAAATCTCCAATAACGATGCCATCAATACCGCTCCCGTTGTTGGCACCGTATAAATAAACGTATCCATTATCAATATGTAAGGCATGAATGGTGCTTAGGGTGTAAGTTGCAACGGGCGTGGTAATGGTGGGTGCCCAAGTTTGATAGGGTAAATTATTACCAGGCAAGTTGCTGAGGTTAACAATTTGTAAACCTTGGGTACCGCCCTCGGTAGTTATGTAGGCATATTTTTGCCATACTTTTACTTCTCTCCAAATTGAATTAGGTCCGGGTATTTCTTGCACAATAAAAGGATTGTTGGGGTCTTGAACATTCACAATAGATAAACCCTCTGAATGGCCAACAAGAGCATACTCATTGCCTAAACTGTCAACATAGCCACCTATGTTTGAAAGTTGTTTTCCTGGAAATTGTAACTGACTTCTAAGCGTAATATTTTTTTGTGCTGATACGTAGTTGATGCCAAGCATAATACACAGCAACATGGTAGTGATAGTTTTTATTGTTTTCATTTGATTTTGTGAAGTAACAAATATATGATAATTTTATGATGTAGTTTAGGAATTGAGATAAAGCATTTTATACTCAGAAATTATGAGGTGGCCAAACGTTTTAATCCTGCCTTTGCTTTTTGTTCAATACTTCGCTGGTATTCATGATCCTTCATTTTCAAACAGGCTTTAAAGTAATGTGTTGCCATTTGTTTATCATCTAGTTCTTCATAAATAAGACCCAAATTGAGTGCTGCATTGGCAGCAAAATAATAGGGATAATCGGCCCCATTTTTCATAGCCATTTTGTAATAATAAATCGCTTGTTGATAGTTTTCTTTTTTGTGCTGAATTCTGCCCAATCGATACAAGAATTCTAATTTTTCTTTCACAGTTACAAAATCATCTTTGTTGGCCTTTATCAAACTGTTGTATGACTCATTATAATATCCTCCATCAAATAATAAGCGACTCTTTAAAAGATACAAGTTAGGCATGTTTTTATTGGCAGATTCCTTCATGGCCGATTTATCTTCATCTGTAATATCGTTGCCATGCAAGGGTATTTGTTTTAAGTAGTAATTGTACTTATCATTTTGTTGATGCAACAAATAATGATAGGCAAGTTTAAGGTAGGCAGCTTTGATAAAGGTGTTTCCTTTGAACTCGTTGACGTATGCTTCAAGATAAATATTTGCATCATCTTCAAAGTGATAAAGTCTTGCTAGTCCTAACAGGTAATTAAGATAGTGAAACTTGAAATAGGTAGGTGTTGTGTATTTGTATGTTATTAGATGATTAGCTGCTTCAGCGCTGTTGCCTTGATGCATGCAAATATCAGCATAAACAAAACTGAGTATAGGATTCATTTGTTTTTGCCCTTTGATTTGATTCAATAATCTATGCGTGATTAACTCATCAGGAGCAAAATTGATGAGGGTGATTCCTAGCATCAGGGTAGCTTCTGTTTGATAACAATAATGCAGCGTATCATTGAGTGAAGTTTCGTAAAAAGTTAACAATTCCTTTTTTCCTTGGTTGATAGAGCCCGAAAACCCCAGCATGTTTATTGCCCATTGATACTCATCGGGTATTACACCTATTAGTGCATGCAACAGTCCAATTGACTTGTAATGCGCTGTAAAATTTGGGAATTTTTTTATGTTGGCCGATAGCATTTTGTATGCACGGTTTACTTCGAGTACCCCATTAAGATACTCGCCATTTTTAATGTGCGTAAAGGCCCAATGCATATTTATTTCGGCTTGTGCATAAAAATAATACGGTGATGCTTTATTTTCTTTTTCAAGCGCTTCGAGTCTTAGTGCTTTGCGTGAGCTATACGCCTTGAGTTGTGATTTGTTTTCATTTAAAATTAACTCCATGCAGTCGCGATAATTCTCAACTAGCACAATGAGTGAATTCTTAGGGTTCAACTTTTTTTCTGCTTCAATATACTGGTTGGCCTGATTGAAACGCAGTGCAGTTACATTTTCGTATGCTTTGCGAAAGTAATAGCTGAATTCGAGCGAAGCACTAGCAGGTTGGGCCGCACAAATAGCACAAACGATGATTAAAGCAAAACGGTGTATCATAAAAAAAATAAGGGATTTCAATTTGATTTGAAACCCCTTAAAAATAGTTGTTTTTAGAATTAATTACTGATTTAAAATTTCGGCATCCACCAAAATTCTTCCACAATGTTCACACACAATAATCTTCTTGTGCGTACGAATGTCCATTTGCGTTTGAGGTGGTATTTTATTGAAACAACCGCCACAGGCATCACGCTCAACGGTTACAACGCCTAAGCCATTGCGCGAGTTAGATCTAATTCTTTGATAAGCATTAAGTAATCTTGGCTCAATACTGCCTTCAGAATCTTTTGATTTTTTCAATAATGATTTTTCTTCTTTTTCTGTTTCAGCAACGATATCCTTCAATTCATCTTTCTTGTGATCTAAATCATTTTTTCTTTCGTTGTAGGTAGCTTTGGCAGCATCTAGTACCTCGTTTTTGGCTGCTATTTGCGCTTTAAATTCTTTAATTCTTTTCTCACTCAACTGAATATCTAAAGATTGGTACTCAATTTCTTTTGTGATAGAATCGTATTCTCTGTTATTTCTTACTTTACCTTGCTGACCCTCATATTTTTTAATGAGTTCAGTGGCATCTTTCATTGCAATTTTACGCGCAGTGATTTGATCTTCTAAGGTATTGATTTCATCGGTAAGGTTTTTGATGCGGGTTTCCAAACCGGCAACTTCATCCTCAAGGTCGCTCACCTCCAAAGGAAGTTCTCCTTGAACGATTCTAATTCTGTCAATAG
>JBILUU010000279.1:0-4302 GCA_044370815.1 Bacteroidia bacterium | reverse complement strand
TATTTTTCTCTAAAATCTCAGTATAAGCAATAATTTCTAACGCAAAATCAAATGACAATTTCACAATCAAATTATCCTTATACTTAGGATTCGCAGACATAGTTTTTCAAATTTTAATTCATATATTTTTCATCAGCTAATCAGCCAATTCGCCCATCAGCAAATCTTTTTTCATCAGCTAATCAGCTAATCTTTTTTCATCAGCTAATCAGCTAATTCTCTCATCAGCAAATCTTTTTTTCATCAGCTCATCAGCCAATTCGCCCATCAGCAAATCTTTTTTTCATCAGCTCATCAGCTAATTCTCTCATCAGCAAATCTTTTTTTCATAAGCTAATCAGCCAATTCGCCCATCAGCAAATCTTTTTTTCATAAGCTAATCAGCCAATTCGCCCATCAGCAAATCTTTTTTTCATCAGCTAATCAGCTAATTCTCTCATCAGCTAATCTTTTTTTCATAAGCTAATCAGCTCATTCTCTCATCAGCTAATTGAATCATTCCACCCAACTCTTATAATACTTTCCATCGTCAATTTGCATGGCTTGTTTGGTCACCTGTAATGGTCTAAAGGTATCAATCATCACAGCCAACTCTTGCGTATCTTTTTGTCCTATACTTCTTTCCATTGCTCCGGGTGCAGGTCCATGTGGAATTCCTTTGGGGTGCAATGTGATATGGCCTTGTTCAATATTGTTTCTACTCATAAAATCGCCATCAACATAATACAACACTTCATCGCTATCTATATTACTATGATTGTAAGGCGCAGGAATTGATAATGGATGATAATCGTATACTCTGGGACAAAATGAACAAACAACGAATGCCGGTGTTTCGAATGTTTGATGCACTGGTGGTGGTTGATGCACGCGCCCTGTAATAGGCTCAAAGTTGTGTATACTAAATCCCCATGGGAAATTATAGCCATCCCAACCTACCACATCAAAAGGATGTGTTGCATACACCGCTTCGTGAATCATGCCCTCTTTTTTTATCTTAATAACAAAGTCTCCTTTTTGATCATGTGTTTCGAGTTCGGTAGGCAACTTAAAATCTCGCTCGCAAAATGGCGAATGCTCTAATAATTGACCCGATGAACTTTTATATCTTTTTGGTGTGTAAAAAGCATGCACGCTCTCTACATATAGCAGGCGGTTATCTGTGGTTTCAAACTCTATCTGATAAATCATACCACGAGGAATAATCAAATAATCACCATATTCAAAATGGATATTTCCCATGAAGGTGCGAAGTTTACCTTTGCCTTTGTGCACAAAAATCATTTCATCAGCATCTGCATTCTTGTAGAAATATTCTGTCAAACTTTCTTGTGGTGCCGCCAAACCTATGATACAATCTTTATTCAACAGTAAAGCTTTTCTACTCTGTAAAAAATCTTTCTCAGGTGTTAGTTCAAAACCTTTAAGCAATAATGACTTTATATTTTTATCGATGGCTATTTCAGGTCTTACATCGTAAGATTTCAATAGCTCTTTAAGCTGAGTTGGTCGGTGCACATGATATAGTAACGAAGAGTGGCTATGGAAACCCTCTGTGCCAAACAGCTGTTCGTATTGATGTTGACCATTCTCATTTTTAAAAATAGTATGTCGTTTTTGTGGAATGTTTCCTAATCGGTGATAAATTGGCATGGGATAGAAATTTGTTTCAAAATTATAAAATTATCATGATATAATAGGTGCCAATAGGCAATTACAATACATGCGTCTTAGCCCATCTCAAACATAAGTATCACAAGCACTTGGCATTAATCAGAAACGAATAGCATAAAGGTGATTAAGCATGGTAAAGGAATTCGAAAATTTCTTTTTCGGCATCTGAGAAGGCTATGCCTCTACGTTCGAATACTCTAGTTGCCACTTCAATAGCCTTATCTAACTCAAATTTTGGTGCATTTTTTTGCCCGCCCCAACTGTATGAAGGAATATATTTTGGGGGGAAACCTCCATCAAAAATGTTTGCGCAAAATCCGGTTACCGTGCCCGTATTAAACATGGTATTGATGCCTGCTTTGCTGTGGTCGCCCATGAGCAAACCACAAAATTGTAATCCTGTTGCCTGCCAATCGTTTTGAGCCATATCCCATACTTTTACTTGCCCGTAATTATTTTTAAGATTGGAATTATTGGTATCGGCACCCAAATTGCACCATTCACCAATTACACTGTTGCCTAAAAAGCCATCGTGTGCTTTGTTGGAGTTACTGAATAGCACAGAATTATTGACCTCTCCACCAACCTTACAGCCCGGGCCAATGGTCGTAGGACCGTAAATTTTTGCTCCCATTTTAAGTACCGCATGTTCGCCCAATGCGAAAGGTCCACGAATCATGCTCCCTTCCATAACTTCGGCATTTTTGCCAATGTAAATTGGGCCTGCAGAGGCATTGAGGATACTAAAATGAACCTTAGCACCTTCTTCAATAAAAATATTTTCAGGGTTGATGCATTGATTACCGGTATCAATTGCAGCGCTAATTCGGTGCTGGGTAAGCAACTTGTAATCATCCGAAATTTGCTGCCCATTTTTACTGAATATCTCCCATGGTTTTTGCAAACGATTGATAGCAGCAATTGCTTGCTTTTCCTCAAATGTATGCTCATTAGGATTGAATTTAGCATCATACGCACTGCATTTAACTGCAATTGTTACATTATTACTGATTAATGCTGTATCGGCCGGCATAATTGTGATTTCGTCTACAATAAACTTGTCGGGAAAAATAGCCGCATTGATATAAACACATGACTGCCCTATTTGATTTTTTGATGCTTGCGGATATTTTTTTGCCAAATAAGCTGGAACATAATAGTTGCATTCGGCTGAAAGATATTTCTGCCATTTTTCTTTGATGGTTAAAATGCCTGCTCTTATTTCGCAAACAGGCCTGCTTAGGGTAAATGGAAACAAATCCTTGCGGTGCAGATCATCAAACAGAATGTAATTCATCAAATTTGTATTAAAAATAAAACTTGGTTTTGTATTAAAATTAATTACCTAAAATACAAAAAACCCTCCGTTACCGAAGGGTTTCTGTTCATTATAATTAATGGATTAATTAAAAAATAATGATTATCCTTTAGCTTCATCAGCTTTTTTACCGTAACGGCTGCGGAATCTATCAACGCGACCGGCAGTATCAACCAACTTAACTTTTCCGGTATAGAAAGGATGTGATGTATGAGAAATTTCAAGCTTAACCAAAGGGTACTCATTACCGTCTTCCCATACAATCGTATCTTTCGTATCAGCTGCTGAGCGCGTCAAAAAAGCATATTCGTTTGAAAGGTCTTTGAATACAACAAATCTGTAATTTTCCGGATGCAAATTCTTTTTCATGTTTATTTATTTTTCGGGAGGGCAAAGGTACAAAAACGCTGCAAACTGGCAAATGGAAATTAAAGTTTTAATGTAACAGTTTGTTAAACAGTGGTATAAGATTTATTTTTAACATTTTAATGAGCATATGAATACGATAAATAAATGGTGTTTGCAGTGCTCAAAATAGGCACTTATCGGAAGTCAGTACAGAATGATGAAATCACCAGTATTGGTTTAGCTGTTTTAATTGGGGAATCTTGTGAATGATATTTATAATTTTCATTTTCAAAGGAAAAGTTTTTTACTTTGAACCATTCAAATACATCCATTTTAAAAATGGAGCGTTTTTAATTCAACTATGTTAAACCAATTAAAACATTTTAATTATACCGCATTATTTGCATTTAAAAAACAAACTGTGTGCCCAAAAATGGGCTATTACCGGTTGTTTTATGGTATATTACTATACATTAGTCCTCTAATACTGATGGCGCAACCCAAGCACGATACAACGTATTATAAAAAATACGATAACCGGCTTATATTGACTTTTTACTCTTCTAAACGAAATGCTGAGGTTGCCTTCACTCAAAAAATTGTAAATGACACATCAATCAACACCTCAATCAATTTTATGTCGAACGCGCCCGAGTCATTTGGAATAGGGCTTGATTACGATAAACTCTCCCTTAGTTTTGACTACCGAACTGTACAGCCAAGTGATGCAACGATATTTAAAACAGGTTACAATCAGGTAAGTTCTTTAGTATTTAATTTTGGTGGGAATCATTATGTTGTAGAAAATAGTTGGAGACGATTCAAGGGATTTTATGATAATAATACAGCTGTAAATTTTGCAGGATACGACACTACGCAACCATATTTTCAAAACCGCTCAATGGAGTTGAACACATTTAGAACCAAAATCATTGCTTTTAGCAATCACAAAAAGTTTTCAT
>JBILUU010000278.1:0-4310 GCA_044370815.1 Bacteroidia bacterium | reverse complement strand
TTATTGAAGAAACTTGTTTTGTTACAAAATATCTTTCCTCAATTGGCAGATCTTTTATACATGTAATTAATGGTAATATTCTCATCAAAGAACCATTTCCATTTTCTGAAACATCCATTCCTCCTGCTAAATCTGGTTTTATTCCATTTTTTAATCTTAGAATTGCTTCCCTTGTTGAAATTCCTATATCAAAAACATTTCCATATGGAGTCCAAAAATTAATAAAATACCATTTCTGGAAATTCTCTGAAATGTTTTCCAATGTAAGTGTTTGAGTTAGACTTTCGGCTAAACAAAAAGTCATTGAACTATCATCTGAAAAAGTTCCAGCTGGTAAATTATAAGTACCATAACCAATCATGTCAGTAACAGAATTTAAGGCAATTTTTTCTCTGCTCATAAATTCAACTGGAACACCTAATGCATCTCCAACCGATACCCCAAAAAGTATGTCTTTAAAAATGTCTTTCACTGTTTATCTGATATTCTTTTTGCTTGCAGCTAACTACCTGCTAAGCCAGCAAGCTCATCCTTAATCTAAAAATCTTATTGATTAAATCTTTTGCCTGCAAAATAACATGTAACATTAAATACCAATACAAATTGAATGACGAATGATTAGGCATTGCAACTTTTGGTTTGATTTGAAATTAAAACGGGTATAAACCATGCATCACCGAAAAAAATTAGCTTGCGCAGGGTGATTTATCAAACATTTTAATGGAAAGTAGACGACCCAAAAAGATGTTTTAATACAGCATGATTCGCTATCAGTGTGCTGACTATTTTTTCTTTTTCTGAATACCAACAATGGCAAAACTTTTCTTTGTTTTACCTTTCTTGGTCCATATAGCAGTGCCTTCAATATCTTCACCGGTAACGGTTCCGTGCCATGTGAGCAGGTCGTCATCAGTCTCGCCTTTCATCACTGCATCAAAGGTAATTACTACCTCTTCGGCATTAGATGAATCAACGGTGGCTGTAAAGGCACCCGGTTTAAATTTATATTTTTCTGCTAAAGCTTTTGATTTCAACTTTTCACCTTTGAAAGACATTTCATCTTCCATAGGTTTTGTTGGTTTAGCTTGTGCTTCAACGGTGATCTTAACATCATAATTAAACCCATCCAATGGCTTATCTTTTTTCCCTTTTTGAGCTAATGCAGCAGAAGTAATAAAAAACAACGAAGAAACGATGATTGAGAAAAGTTTACAGGTTTTCATGATTAGAATTAAAATTTATACTTACACAAACATAGTAAAATTTAAATACAAATCAACACAAGTATGCAATTTTATTTATTCAAATGCACTGATTCCGGTAATATCCATTCCGGTAATCAATAAATGAATGTCATGTGTACCCTCGTATGTAATTACACTTTCTAAGTTCATCATATGACGCATGATTGGATACTCACCCGTAATACCCATTCCACCATGTATTTGTCTTGCCTCGCGCGCAATGTTAATTGCCATGTGCACATTATTTCTTTTGGCCATACTGATTTGTGCAGGTGTGGCTCTATGCTCATTTTTGAGCACACCCAAACGGTGCGTAAGCAACTGAGCCTTTGTAATTTCAGTAATCATCTCTGCTAATTTTTTCTGCGTTAGCTGAAATCCCGCAATGGGTTTACCAAACTGAACACGCTCTTTTGCATATCTCAATGCAGAATCATAACAATCCATTGCTGCGCCTATGGCACCCCATGCGATGCCATAACGCGCACTGTTTAAACAGCTTAAAGGACCTTTCAAACCTTTTATATCAGGAAACACATTTTCCTTAGGCACTTTCACATTATCAAAAACCAATTCGCCTGTGGCACTTGCTCTGAGGCTCCACTTACCATGAGTTTCGGGAGTTGTGAATCCTTCCCAACCACGTTCAACTACCATTCCACGAATGGCACCGCTTTCATCCTTAGCCCAAACCACTGCAATATCAGCAAATGGAGAATTGGAAATCCACATTTTTGCTCCGTTGAGTAAATAATGATCACCTTTATCTTTGATGTTGGTAATCATTCCACCAGGGTTAGAGCCATGATCGGGTTCGGTTAAACCAAAACATCCCATCATTTCACCTGATGCCAATTTGGGCAAATACTTTTTCTTTTGTTCTTCGGTGGCATACGTAAATATGGGGAACATAACCAATGAGCTTTGAACAGAGGCCGTACTACGCAGTCCACTGTCGCCTCTTTCGAGCTCCTGCATGATAATGCCATAGGAGATTTGATCGAGACCTGCACCACCATACTCTACAGGAATGTAAGGACCAAAAGCACCAATACCGGCTAAACCTTTAATCCATTGCTTAGGAAATTCTGCTTTTTGGCAAGCATCTTCCACAATCGGAGAAACTTCTTTTTTAACCCAAGCACGCGCTGTATCGCGAATTAATTTGTGTTCATCTGTGAGTAACTCATCCATCAAATAGTAGTCAGGATGCTGAAATACGTCTGTTTTAGCTGCCATTTTTGTTGTTTTTTGCGCGGCAAAAGTAGCGTTTTATTCTAAAAATCGGAACTACATACCGCATATTTATGATGATAACAAGAATTGATGGAAATTGTTGATTCAAAAAAATAATGTAGGTTTGTTACTGCTCCAACCTATTAAACCATGAAATTGAAAGATGAAAATAAATTACCCTTGTTGCTACTGTTCCGTTGGCGTAAAGTAATTTTTTCAGCAACCGCAGCTGCTGCCCTTATTGCCATCATTGTAACCTTTCCAATTTTTATGCCTCCTACTTTCAAGGCAGAATCAATTATCTATCCACCAGCCAGCAACTCAGCCAAAATTATTGCCGAATATGACCTTCGCTTTGGTGCCGATAAAGAAACTGATGAGCATATTCAGATTCTTAAAAGCTCTATGGTAAGAGACAGTATCATCAAACGTTTCGACTTGATGAAACATTACAATATTGATGTAAATGAGGATAACAAACTTTTTAAATTAAATAAGTTATACGATGAAAACATTATTGTAGAGCGTACTCGATACAATTCGATTGCTGTAGTGGTTTTTGACGAAAATCCAGCGCTTGCCGCTGAAATTTGTAACGCAGTGATAAAAACAGGCGACAGGGTTAAAACTTTTATTTTAAAACAAAACTTGAATGAAGCCGTAGAAAATATGCAGCAAAAAATCAATGAATCTGTTCAAGAATTAGAGATGCTTAGTAATGAAATGCGTGGTGTAAATAATGCCATTAACCTTGATTACAACTCACTTATCAAACAAAAATATGCAGAAAGAATAAAAGCTGAAATCGAGCTGAGAAGCTATATCGCAAAATACCGAAATGAAAAAAACAATGCCATTCTTCAGATTTTATTCGACTATGAGGATAAACTTTCAAAGTTTTTTTTGCTGAAAGAAAGCTATGAACATGCCATTCAATCGTTAAACACAAAAATTGCAGATGCTTATGTGATAACTCCCGCTCAAACACCTGATAAGAAATATTCGCCAAAGAGGACATTGATTGTTTTATCAACTGCCATCGTTGCTTTTGTTGTTTGCTGCAGCCTAATTCTTATGCTCGATAAATTTTATGACCTAAAGCAGGCATACAAAGAACATGTAAAATAATGCATCAGCCAAAAGCATCTTTACAATTAAAAGAAATTGCAGGAGCACTGACATTGTTATTCATGCTCGTGCTAGCACTAAATGCGTTTGCATCCGACTTACTATTACCAATCACGCTCATCCTTTTTATATTTTCATCGGCATATTTGATTGCGCAATTCAGCATCAACTCTTTTTTTCTGCTACTTGTATTTTTGATGCCATTTTCGAGTACTCAAAAATTTTTGAATTCAGATGTCATGCTGATGATACCCTCTGAGCCCTTTGCAGCAATCATTTTGCTTGCTTTTGCGCTTAAATTATTGTTTGGGTACAGAGTTTCATCAAAGGTTTGGAAGCACCCCTTATTTTTTATGGTGCTACTGTTTATTACTTTGCAAAGCATAGCTATATTCGGATCAAGCATGCCTATTGTTTCCATTAAAAGTATGCTTATAAAAATGTGTTACGCAACAGTATTTTTTTTTATTGCGGCAGATTTATACGTGAAGCAGCAAATTAATCATAAAGATGTTTTAAAAACATACATAATTGCCCTGCTATGCGTTGGCTTCATTATTTTTTATCAACATTGGGATTACGGACTTTCAAAGGACTACAGCGGTACAGCTACGGAACCCTTTTTTGCCGACCACACAATTTACAGCGCCTGTCTAGCTTTAGTAATTCCCTTGCCCCTGTTGAGTTTTATTAAGAATGAAG
>JBILUU010000277.1:0-4347 GCA_044370815.1 Bacteroidia bacterium | reverse complement strand
GCGCATAGAAAGCATGCCTGCTCCTACAAATGACAATACCATTAAATTAACAATAGAGCTACTTTGTAAAATACCTGTTACAAGTGTGCCGTTGATAATGGCGCTCAACTTATTTTTGGTATGTTTCTTTAAAAACAATTTAAACGACCGTCCCTCTAACTGCCTCAGCGCATCTTCTAAATGAAACATCCCATAAAGGAACAAACTCAATCCGGCAAACAACTGCCAAATGTTAATGCTATCCATACACCAAAATAAAATTTAAATTAAGTAAAAACAAGTCATATTATAAAACAAGAAAAGTTAAATTCAGATATCATTGAATTACTTTTCTCATGTTGTGGGTTAAACCAATCGTATTTGTATAACCAATTGAACCAATAATATTGGTTCAAAAAATTTAGACCGATAAAAAAAATTGGGCTATTACTTATTTCACATCGGTTTTAAAATTACGATATCGTTGTAAACAAAAATAATATTTTAAAGTGCATCAATGTTGCCGATACTAAATATTTGAAGGCAAGAATATTTATCAAGAGCCAACAATTACACAAGCTATTCTACCAAACATTATTCGCTCGCTCATATAATTTGCTATTTACAAAAATGTTTGGTTTAAATTCTTCAAACGTTAGGCATTCTCATTTTCAATAAGTGAACATTTAATGCCTACTTGAGTTTATAAGATAGCACAGCATCAACACTATTCACTACATTTGTAAAAAGAAATAACAACTAATTAAAGCAGTAAATGAATACTAAAATTATAAACCAACCATTAGGTAAACTAAGGGTTGTGGCCTTTTTAGAAGGTTGCTCTTTTCTACTATTTGCCATTACCATGCCCTTAAAATACATGTATCAAATTACAGAACCAAACAAAGTTATAGGCATGGCGCATGGTATTTTGTTTATGCTTTACGTGGCTTTAGTGTTCAAAGCAGCCTATGACAATCGTTGGAGTTATTCAAAAACGGGTTGGGCTTTACTTGCCAGCGTGGTGCCTTTTGGAACATTTTATGCCGATAAAAAATTATTTCGGTAGTGCCTCATTGGAGGTTGAACAATAATAATAACCTCAACAGAAAGTAACAATCAACTTTTGTTTTAAAAGAATAGTTTGCCAAAGTAGCGTTTATTGAATTGTTTTTTTTATTTTAGCAACGTTTTTAAGTTATGAAAATGAAACGAATCATCCTTATTTTGATTTCAGCAATGGGAGTATTGCTTTGTGCATCGTGCGAGAAATGCGTCACTTGTTCATATCAAGCTATTGGTTTGCCGGTATACTCCTCTGAATACTGCAGCAAACGTTCAAAGGATATTGATGCCTTTAAAAAAAGTGTTTCGGAGTCAGCTCAAATTTATGGCACCTCTGCAACATGTGTAGATAAAAAATAACCATGAAAAGAAGCATAATTTTCTACACTGCCATTTTAACCTTGCTCTTCGCATCTTCGGCTTGTCGCAAGTGTGTGCAATGCACCGAGTATAACCCTGCGGGTAAAAAAGAGTTAGAATACCGTGAGACCTGTGGTAAAAAAGATGAAATTGACGACTACAGGATAGAGCGAGAAAACAATGTAAATCCTAACAATAAAGTAAAATGTGAAGAGCGAAAAACAACGCTCTTTTAATAATGCCTAAATTTAAAACACAAACACAATTTTTTATGAGAAATATCTTCACTTTTTTAGCTACCGCGTCATTGTTCGCTGTTCTATTTGCCTCTTGTACCAAATGTACTACTTGCTCTTACACCTACAAATATGTTGGTAAAGATTCAACAAGACTTTACCCTGAGCAATGCGGAAACAAAAAGGAACTTGATAACTATCGTGAAATGGTTAACATTGATGCTTCTACCGACAATGGTGCAACAGTTACCTGCAACGACTCTAAATAATCAACATAACGTTTATTTTTTACTAGCATAGAGTTTAATATCTTTTTCGGTAATTACCTTATCGCACAAGATAATCAAACGTTCAATAACATTTTTAAACTCTCTCACATTTCCTGTCCAATCAATTTTTTGTAGGGCAGTTAGTGCTTCCTTGTTTATTTTTTTAGATTGTATGCCATGCTCTTCCGACAATAATTGCAAGAAGTGTTCAGCCAGCAAGGGAATATCTTCAACCCGCTGATTGAGCGAAGGCACATGAATAGGAATTACACTCAAACGATGATATAAGTCTTCACGAAAATTACCCTTTTGAATTTCTTCCTTTAAGTTTTTGTTGGTAGCAGCCACTACCCTCACATTCACTTTAATTTCTTTTTCGCCACCTACACGCGAAATCTTATTTTCTTGCAATGCCCTTAATACCTTTGCCTGTGCAGATAAACTCATATCTCCAATTTCATCAAGAAACAAAGTACCGCCCTCGGCTTGTTCAAATTTTCCCTTACGCTGATTTACTGCTGAGGTAAAGGCACCTTTCTCATGACCAAAAAGTTCGCTCTCAATTAACTCAGAGGGTATTGCTGCGCAGTTTACCTCAATCATAGGAAACTTACTGCGATTGCTTTTTTCATGTAGCCATCTTGCAACCAACTCTTTACCTGTTCCATTACCTCCTGTGATGAGCACCCTTGCATCTGTTGGTGCTACCTTTTCAATCATTTCCTTTATTTCGTTAATGGCAGCTGAGTTGCCAATCATATCAAAAGTTTTACTAACCTTTTTCTTTAGTGCCTTATTTTCATTTACTATAACCGATTTATCTAATGCATTGCGCACAGTAACCAACAAACGATTCAAATCGAGTGGTTTGGCAATAAAATCGAATGCTCCCTTCTTAACTGCTTCCACTGCAGTTTCAATTGTGCCGTGTCCGGATATCATAATCACCGGTGCCGAATTCCCCTGCTGCATCATTTTTTCTAGCACCTCAATTCCATCAATTCCCGGCATCTTGATGTCGCACAAAATCAAATCAAATTTATCTTTCTCTAATTTTTGCAATCCTTCGGTGCCGGTAGCTGCATCCTCCACCTGCATTTTTTCGTATTCAAGAATATCGCGCAGCGCGTTCCTGATTGGCTTTTCGTCATCTATAATTAATACCTTATTCATAATAATTTATTTGCGTATCATTTGATATAAAACTCCCTCTTTTAAAGAATAGGTTGACAAGCGAACCTTTGATATACCATATTTATTTAATACAAAATGCAAAAATACTGATGCAATCACTATCATGTCAACTCGCATTGCAATCATACCGGGCATTTCAAGGCGTTGGATTCTTGTTGAGTTAAGCAATCGCTGATGTAAAGACGCCAAGTAGGTAAGATTAAAATCAAAAGTAGTTTTTCCAACAAGCATTTCGGGGAAATAATGACGGTGACAAATCATTTCTGCGAAGGTATCGAAAGATCCCGAAGAGCCAATCAACTCTTCAATTTCATGCTCCTTAAGCACTTCATCGAGTGAAGACAACTCTGCATTCAGATAGATTTCAATTGCTGTCAAGCATTCCTTCGACATAGGCTCTGGAGGACTAAACAATTCAAGCAATCGTGCAGCACCTAATTTATAACTGCGTTTCCAAAATATTTCATCATTGTTACCAATAATAAACTCTGTACTACCGCCACCAATATCCATGATCAAAGACTTCTTATTGCTTAGCGTAACAGCAGACTTAACACCAGAATAAATCAAAGCCGCTTCACGGTCGCCTGATATCACCTCCACTTTTAAACCAAATAATTTATCGATAGCTTCAACAAATAGCTTACCATTACTTGCTTCTCTTATTGCAGATGTGGCAAAGGCAAATATCTCGGTTACTTTGAATGCTTTCACAACCTCCAATATTTTTTCAATGTAATCTACTGCACGCCAAAAAGGTTCAGGGCGGATAATATTCAGATTGATACCGCCTTCTCCCAATTTCACTACGAATTTATCGTGATGCAGTATAGTA
Organism: Bacteroidia bacterium; assembly: GCA_044370815.1. Classification (GTDB taxonomy): domain Bacteria; phylum Bacteroidota; class Bacteroidia; order UBA4408; family UBA4408; genus CAIKXD01. Next base: position 409 of record JBILUU010000277.1, on the reverse strand, counting down.
TAATGCGATTGATTATGATCGGCAATAACCAAATTAAATGTATTGGTCCCCATGTCAATTACGGCTATTCGCATATTACTTTGGTGGATATATCAATCAAAGTTAAAAATAAAATTCAACTCTCCTATCAACTGCGAAATTTACTTAGCAAAAATCGTTAACATCGTGGTCAATCCTTACAGTCAAGCAATATACTTTCGATATCACAGTGCTTTGTCATGACTTATAAAAAAGCCATTTCCAAAGTTCCTTATAAGTTGTTTTTTTTCCATACATTAAAATACCTGTGCGGTAAACCTTTCCCGATACATAGGTAGCACCTAAAAATCCGGCAATCAAGAGCGACATCGATAAAATTAAATCAGTATAAGGTACCCCAAAAGGTATTCTTACCATCATAATAATTGGA
>JBILUU010000276.1:0-4378 GCA_044370815.1 Bacteroidia bacterium | reverse complement strand
TTTCTGTCTCCAAAATTTCGCGGGTAAAATGGTTACTTTGAGCAACTAGGTCATTTCTGATATGATCGGGTGTAAGACTATTGCTTCTAAAAAATAGCGGGTCAATAACATACCATGAAAGTTTTGCTCGGTTATTACCTACTCTCAAATCATTATTTAGCGTTGCCTCGGGAAATAAGTCGGGTTGGCCTTGTGGTATACTGGCAATACTCCAATTCTGTACCGCTTTGATATCAATTAGCGCTTGGCTGCCTTCAAAGTCATCTATATAAGAGTTTCCTTCTCTTGTAACCGCTCTATTGTGACCGGGTATTAAATGAGCAAATTCTCCCTGTAAGCTCAGGGTAGATTTTTCTTTGGTATCAATAAATGGTATTTTATCAACCAAGGTAGTAAGCCACGGGACTTCAGTTTTGTAATTGGCGTCAAGTCCCCAAATGGTATTATTGATTGGTTCATCACCCATGTTTACCTTTTGAGTTAGAGGTCTTTCACTCAAATTCATGATGGTACCACCAAAGGTAAAGTCTTTGTTTACCTTGTGATCAAAATGTAAGCCGAGCATCCTTCTCCGTTGAATGTTAAACAAACTTTGGCTCTCTAATTGAACCTTTACAGGCTGATTAGAGGCAAGCACGCCTTCATTAATTATTTTTAACCTACCCAAGGAATAATCTACCGTGTAGTCAACATTTTCTTGCAAAACGGCTCCGCCTGCTGTAACCGTAACCGAACCTTGTGGTATGTTAGTTGCGTTGAGCGCTATATCTGAGCCAGATGCCGATGAATATTGACCCCTTATTTTGAAACGATTTTTTGATGGGATTTGTTGTGCAGCTGTTTTGGTTGAATCATATAGCTCCTGAAAAACATATTTGTTGGCAATAGCTTGTTCGCTTGATGCAAACTGTCCTCTGAGGTAACTACCGAAGGGTTCTACCACCGGGAAGTATACCCTACCATTAGACTTGTTTATTGTTATACCATCAATAAAATCGAAATAACCATCCGGTATCCTTTCCAGTTGATTATTAATTTTATCCATCCCCATCACTTGAATCAAAACCTTTTTATTCACCGAGCCTTCAGGGATGTAATTTAAATCTACGCCTTTTTGCAAATTAGCATGGAAAATATCGAGTCTGAAATCCTTAACATCAATGTTGTATCCCCCAATAGAATAAACATTTTTCATCATCAAATCCCAAATAGGTAGTTTAACTCTTACGTTAGATGGTTTAAGTAACTTTACAAACAAGGCCCTTGGTGCGGCAATACCATCGGTGGAGAACTCACCTACCTGATAAGTTTCAGTGCCAACGGTGTATTGATAAGCCACTGCCAAAACCTCGCCATTATTGAGCGCTTGATTGAGCGACAAGAAACCTAATCGAGGATTAAAATTGTACTCAGAAGGCTGTAATCTTTTAGAGTTCTCGAGTATTTCGTAATCTCGTACAGGAGAAAAAACAGGATTAAAGCCTGTATTGTAAATTGCCAACAAATTTGGGGCTTGAAAGATATTTCGGATGCTGTCAAAAGCCCCCGGTGCAGTTAGCTTGGCGTATAAATTATTTGATCTTGCATTGTCGGGGTATGGTATTATACTTCCTCCTATTGGTGGGTCAATAAACTGGTCGGCATACCAAGTTTGATTTTGATTAGCAGGATTTGCGGGATCCGATGTTCTTCTTGCCTCTCCCAAGTCAGTAAGCGCCAAAATATTGCGGGTGTTGTCAACCGCTCCACTAATATTGGTAATCCAAACCTCTATTTTAGTAATGTTAACGTTAGAGGTAATAAGAGGCAAATTAGCCATAGCACTGTCATAGCGGTCGCGAAAGTAATGCGCCAAAAAATAATGCCTGTTAGCTTCGTAGTTATCACCAGTAACCTCAAACCGCTGTATTTGCGCACCTCCTTGCACGTTTACTTCTTGCTTTTTGCCGCGCTGTTCAGAAAAAACGGTGGTCACATTTGTTTTTCCAAATCTCATTTGGGCCTTTAACCCAAACAAACTTTGGCTTCCTGTAATTAGCGATCCGGTAAGCGGAAGGTTTACGTTTCCGGCTTCTATTTTTTGAAGAATTTCATCTTCATATCCCGTATATTCCAATTTCATTTGATTTTCGAAATCAAAGGCCGCTTCGGTGTTGTAGTTGGTGGTTACTTTCAGTTTATCACCAATTTTTCCCAGTAGGTTGATTTGGATTTTTTGATTGAAGTCGAAGGTGCTTATTTTTCTTTGGTTTTCGGCAATGGCTGGATTCTCGGTTCTTGAGGTGTTTACTCCAAAAATAAGTTCAGCAGCACCTTGTGGTCTAATATCAACTGTGTTGCCTCCAAAAATGCGGTCGAATGCCTCATTGTTGATTAAAATCTTTGGAATTAATCCTTTACTGGCATTAACCTGCTCGGCCTCATGACGCTGTTTCCAGTAGTTGTCAATTTGTTTCGACATGTCATAATCCAAGTATTCTTTAAAAGTCATGTAGGATGGATTACGGTAATTAACACCGCCCATTTTTTGTTCAAATTCATAATTGCCGGTTTTAAAATCGTACTCAATGTCGGTTTTTAAGTTGGCCGGATCTTTAAGTTGTAGGTTTTGTGGTGGGTCAATGTCTGTAGGATCGTAATTGTTGTCGGTTCCGGGGAAACGAGGTTTTTCTTTTTTGCTGGTATCAGCCGGAGTTGAAAAGTTGCGAACCACTTTTTTGTGCACAGGTTTGAGCACGGCAGCCGAGCCCAAAACGATTGTCATCATTGGGACAACTGAAAGAAAAAAAATGGTATTTAAGCTTTTAAAGAGTCTCACTGAAATTAATTACTACAGCGATTTAAGGGCCAATTTGATAACATCCTCCACTGCCGTATTTGCACCAAGCGTGGCAATGGCCTTATCAACGGCCTTTTCGGCTGTATTTCTTACAAATCCTAACATTACAAGAGCAGATAACGCTTCTTCCTTCAATTTATTGTTAGGATTGAAAGTAAAATCAGGCAATGTTTCATTTTTGCCTACTTTGTTTTTAAGGTCAACAATGATACGCTGTGCAGTTTTTTCACCAATGCCCTTTACGTTTTTAAGGGCTCCCACATTGCCATTAATAATGTGCTGGGTAAGTTCCAAAGGGTTGTAGCTCGATAAAAACATGCGTGCTGCAGCCGATCCAACGCCAGAAACCGAAATAAGTTGTTTAAAAAGCACCCTTTCACTCTCTTCAAAAAAGCCAAAGCCCGTTTGAGTAAAATCATTTTGATTTACCGAAACATGAGTTAACAATTTTACCTGGTTGTTTACCTGTTGAATTTTAGAGTAAGTATTAAGCGAAATATTGAGCGTATACCCCATTCCATTGCAATCAATTACAACATGAGTGGGCGATTTTTCAAGCAGTTTACCTTCTATGTGGTTTAGCATGATGGTGTACAGTTTTTTTAGGGATTGCAAATATCTAAATTTATAGCAAAGCAGCCGAAAAAAAAATCTCAAATAACCAACAGTTTCATATTTGAATTTTAGGGATTTAGATTTCAAATTGGGCGCGTTCCCCTGCATATTTTTTAATCAAGTTGAATCAACTCATTCAAATAACATAAAAAATAAGCAGTGTAACCGGGCTTTCACCACTCGCTTTTTTGGCTGAGCGCAAGCAGCCCTTCAAAAAGAGCTCAAACAAAGGCTCAATCCCTCGCGCATACCAGGTAATAAACTCAATCGCTCTATTTTTCACACAATTAACTTGTCTGCCATTGCAATCCCATGTAGGTGCTTCAGCCAAGCCATTTGCGCTGTAATTAGTGCCTGTGTATTTACTCTAATGTTACTTTTTAATTGAATGCATTAAGAAATTAATATCTTTTTTATGGGTGAGAAAAATGCAAAACAACATAAGATTGCCAGTACTTTGTTAGTTTCAGCGTAGTTAGTTTTATGGCTGTTTTTACCAGAAGGATACAGACAGAAATTTTGTGAACAAAGTCAAATAAAAATTTTAAGGTTTTGACTTGTAACAAACACTGTAGTTAAGATACCGTCACCAAGCCCTCCCATAAATTGGCAAGGCTTCAGCTTAGCGCCTGCTAGGGGTTGAATCCCTTCTAAAAATTCTAAAGTAGCCTTAAAGCACTTCAACCCAAATTAAGCAATAGGAGATTTGGAAAATCGAACTACTTGCTTTAGTTGGGTTAATCCCGATTTAGAAAATGTTATCAGATTTGTTATACCAATTGCATTTATTTTTTAGTTTAAAAAAAAATAAATATGCAATGGTTAATGCCGATACTACTTGAAATTAGTCCAATAAGGTTAAGCCGTAATTGGACTAAATTGAAAGTGTAATCGGTATAAAAATCTGATTTACAGTTTCTTTAT